>QHVW01000188.1 GCA_003223675.1 Acidobacteriota bacterium | reverse complement strand
CCGGAGACCCCCTGCCCGGCCCGTTCGACCGGAACTTTGACTGGTCCGGCAACCGCCGGCAGCTCACCTACTGCTTCGATGCGGCGACGCCGTTCGTCATCTCCAGCGGTGCCGAATTCGCGGCGTCGAATCTCTCGAACGCGGGCCTCGGCTGGACTCTGGTGAAGGCCGGTATCTGCCCCGCGGGGTGGAACCTGCGCAACCCGATCGCGAACCAGCCGGACATCCGCATCCGGGTCGCCCGTCTTGGGCCCGTGGCCGTGGTGCCCTCCGGTGGACCCGACACGGGCGGCAGCTTTCCGGAGTACCCGAACGACTATCAATATCCAAGCGATCGGCCGCGTCCGGAGGAGCCGTATCCGGGCTCGCCCGGCATGCCCGGCCCGGGACCCTGGGGACCCGGTATGCCCGGCCCCGGCGGCGGTGGCGGTGGGGGCGTGCCCCGCTTCGCCCGGCCCCCTCTGGCTTATTTCCAGCCGGGCCCTTTCACCATGCCCGGCGGGCGGTGGATCCGCTCCGGTGAGGTGGTCTTCAATTGGGATCCGCCGCCGCCCCCGGCCAACGATCCCACCGCCATTCCGGCCGATCCCAAGTGGAGCTTCCTGATCGATCCTCTCCCGGGAATGCTCACCTACGATCCGCGGATCGTCGGCATGCACGAGCTCGGGCACGCCATCCGGCTCGACCATGACGATATCGACTTCGACAACGACACGAGCCGCTATCCCGCCGGCTCGCGGACGCCGGCGGCCGCCACCGAGATCATCCGCCGCGCGGCGCCGGCGGCCCTCGCGTCCCGCATCATTCCGGACGACCAGGTCAACGCCGCCGGCAATCTCACGGCCAATGGCAATATGATCGCCGACAGCGGCAAGAAGAGGAACGTGATGAAGACGTTCGCCGTTCTCGGCGCGCACAGCATCAATCCCCTCCTCGGCCTGCCGCCGAATTCCGCGTACAGCTACACCGAGCAGGAACGCTCGACGGCCCGGGCCGCCTGCCGCGACATGCCGGCCGCCATGCCTATCCGGCTGGCGGGCGGGCTCGGCCGCTGGCAGCAGTGGTCGGCCCTCGCGCTCCTCGACGGCGGGGGCAACAAGGTGCAGACCTATGCCCCGGGTCTGGTGGGCAACGGCGTCCTGAACGACTTCGTGGTGAGCTCGATTCCGGCGGCCTCGGGTTTGAGCGGAACCGTCACCACCACCATCGACGGCAAGTCCGGAAGCACGCACGTGGATCTCCACCTCGTGGCCGGAGCCGGCGCGAGCGGGACCGCGCGGTTGATCGTTCCGGTGCCGTTCTCGCAGACCTATTCGAGCCTCCGCGTCGAGGCCGACGCGTCCGCCGGCTCGCTGATCTATGAGGACGGCGGCGGTGCGGTTCTCTGCTCCGGACCGCTCAGCACTCTGGACCCCGCCGACTGCGGCCTCGATCTGCTGAACGGCGGCTTCGTGGCCGTGGAGCTGACGCCGGTGCCACAGCCTCCGGCGGGGAAGAGCGCAGCCCGGCGCGGGAATCATTGAGCCCGGGGCGTCTGGCGTAGGGCGGGGGCTCGTTCCCCGCCCTTTTTCATTCCACGATCATTGAAAGTCGTCGTCTTTGTGTCGCCGGCCTGGGCGAGGATGGATTTGGAAACGATGGTTAGCGTCCCGCACTGCAGTGATCCCACGGGTGGGTGCTGTAGCTGCGACGTCGTAGAGATCGCGGTAGAGTAACCGCGCCTTGCGCGGCGATCCGATCAGAGAGTGATCCCTATCCAATCCGATAGGAATTCGCCGTCGGCCGCTCGGGCCGGAGCTCCCTCTCCGGCCCTATTTCCTTGATCCTACGGGCCTCTCTGCCTTCATCGGCCTGAGCCCCAGGCTCGGCACGGCCATTGCTCTCAGTGCCTCCCCGCACGATCGAATGTCTCGATAGTGATTGCGGAGGACCGACCATGCCGACTTTCTGGCTCAACCCGACCGGCCTCGTCGCCAGTGATCCGAATCTCAACATCAGCTTCCCGCCCGATCAGGGGGGAGGCGTGATCACCGCCGCCAAGACCGGCGATTTCTGGGTCAGCCTGGGCGCGCTTCTCCCGTTCCCGGCGCGGATCGACGGCCTCGTCGTCTGCTATCAGATCAAGGGAGCTCCGACGCCGGCCAGCTCCATCCAACAGACCCGGCTGCTGTCGCTGACCGCGCCCGGCTCCGCGACCGTGCTCTTCGACGATTCGACGGTCCTGGCGAGCCCGGCGCCGGTCTGCCAGGTGAGGAACGTCGATCAGAAGGCGCCCGACGCCGCCCTCGAGCTCGAGCTCCGGCTCCACTTCCAGAATACGGGAGATCAGATCGTGCTCGGCGGCCTGGGTCTCCAGGTCACCGGGCTCTGCGCCAACCACCGGTCGCTCGGCGAATTCGGCGACTACAGCACCATCGACAAAGCCCAGGCCACCCTCGACCTGGCCCTGCGGGGAATGGCCGGCCAGGGTGGCGTGCTCTGCATCCCGCGCGACGCGCCCGCCCGCTTCTTCCCCCGCAACTCCTATCAGAAGCGGTTCGACGGCCCGGCGGTCACGGTGCTCGATTTCCGGGACGGCTACGAGCGGCGCTACGTGCCGCCGAGCGGCACGCTGTCGAGCTCCGGGACCCGCGCCTGCCATCGGATCGAGCGCGACCTGGCCATCGATCTCGACTGGAACGGCGAGGACTCGACCGAGCTGATCGAGTCGCGCTATCGGGGCGGCGCCTCGTCCTACGAGCAGGAGCTCGCGCAGGCTGTCCCCAGCGGCGGCGGCGAAAAGAAGTTTTATGTCCCCACCCTGCGCGGCCTCTTCCATGGGCAGAGGCTGAAGGTCACCGGTGCGGCCCACGATTTCAAGCCTCCTTTCGAGGACGTCACCGTGGACAGGCTGGGCGCCGACGCCACCGGCCGCTTTTTCACGGCCACGGATTCGACGATCGCTCATCCACAGGCGGCCCTGGTCTACAACAAGAACGTGGTCAACGGGCTCACCGTCGACGACGTGGCGAATTGTGACAATCAGTCGAGCTCGGTGGCGGTCTTTCGCACGGTCTACGGCCAGGGGGACAGCTTCGTCTTCACCGGCGTGCTGACCTATCAGGGCGACATCATCTCGTCCGGCGGCGACGAGGGAGGAGTGGGTTTCGCCGCCGAGATCGATCACGATCTCGACTGCTTCTGGGGCCTGGTGGAGCACTGGGACGCCGGCAAGCGGGAGCTCATCTATCAAGCGGGCGCCGCGAATCCCCAGAAGCTCGGCACCTCGCGGCCACTCATCAACATGCGGGAGGGCCTGCAGGTCACCGGGGGTAAAGTCCTGGTGGTGGGGCCCGGCTATGACTATCTGCGCACCGGCGCTCCGTCGCTCAGCCAGAGCCTCGTCGTCGGCCGCGGCGTCCCCTGGGACCAGTCGCTCGTCGGCCGCTTCTTCGCCATCGCCGAGCCTTCTGAGATCTATTGCATGACGGAAGCGGGGACCAGCCATGACGTCCTTCGCTGGTGGCACATCACGGCCGTCGAGCCGCGCGCCGACGGCATGACCAATCTCTTCGTCCAGCGCACCGTCGGGCTCGCCGACCGCCGGAGCGGGCCGACCCTCTTCCGCTTCGACAACTACAGCCAGTCCGCGACGGAGGAGAGAGAGCTGACCTACGTCATCCGGCCGGGCGCCTGGGTGAGCGACGTGCGTGGAGTGAGCGGCCACGTGAGGAGCCTGCTCCTGGCGCCGCAGGAGAATCCGGCGCCGACCCTGGATTTCCGGAAAGACGATCCGATCACCAACGCGGTGGGACCGGACCCCCTGCTGCCGGTCGCCTTCCGCGCCCGCCATCACGACAACTTCCCGAGCGCGACGCCGGTCGCCTCGTTCGTGAGCCAGAACGCCGGCCGGGTGCAGCTCGGGGCCGGATTCGCCGTCTACGGCGCGATGAGCACGGCGGATCAGAAAGACGGCAATCCACCGTTCCTCACCGCGTTCGACGTCCAGGCCGCGACGCAAGTGGCCCTGCGGATCAAGGGGCCGGTGGCGGCGGACAAAGGGGCCATCGAATTCTGGCAGCCGAACGGCAATCCGCACCGGCTCCGCTGGCTCGTCAAGGACCAGAGCGCCGAGATGACGCTCCACGGCGACCCCGTCCAGGGGATCTTTCGCTTCGCGGGCGGGCCTCTCGATCTCGGCGACGAGAGCACGCTGCGCCAGCGCGGGCTCTCCGGCAGCGACACCGCGGCGAAGAACCTGCGCGACATCGGGGTCCCCGTGCCCGCCACGGCGACGACCCTGAAGGTCTCCTTCCCGCCGGGACGAGAGGAGGCGGATACGAGCTACGCCCTGTTCCTCCAGTGCTCCTGGCTTACCCGCAGCGTGGTGGCGAAGCGGAAGGACGGCTTCGACGCCACCTTCACCGACCCCGCGCCCGCCGGCGGCGGCCAAATCGACTGGCTGCTGGTGCGATAGCTCTCCCACCGGGGTGAGGGGAAACCCTCACCCCGTGCGTTTCGATCTCCGGTAAGTGCTCAGAGAGTGGGAAGGAGATCATCATGACCTACAGCAGCGAAGCGGCGGCCCTGCGGGCGAACCAGCGATGCGTGTACGAGCTGCTTGCGCGAGGTGGAGTGGTACACGGAGGCGCTTGCGGCGCTTGGTTTCGTCGATATTCGTGTGATTCCCGGAGCTTTTGATGTGGTCGTTGGGACGCGGGCATGAGCCGGCTGATCCTATGCTGTGCCTCAGCGGCTCGCATTACGCACCCGCCCAGTTTGATGCTATCGTCTTGGAATTGCCATCTGGCGTCTCTTCGAGCTTCTCTCCCAACTCCCGCAGCTTGTTCTCGGCCTCCTGGCAGCGGGCCCAGTATTGCTGGTCCATAGCCATTTTCCTCGCCAGGCGAAGATAGGCGGCCCCCAGATCCTTCTGGCCAGCCGCGAGCGTCGCTAGCCCCAGCACCAC
Source organism: Acidobacteriota bacterium (assembly GCA_003223675.1). GTDB lineage: Bacteria > Acidobacteriota > Thermoanaerobaculia > Multivoradales > UBA5704 > DATARR01. The sequence goes on along the minus strand of QHVW01000188.1, from coordinate 10,571 downwards.
GAGACTGTGAGATTGCCGGAGACCCAGGCCGAGCTCGTTGGCGAGGCTCAGTGACTGCATGGAAAGCCGGCGAGCGCCGTCGACATCCTGCTGCTGGAGAGCGAGGCGTGCGAGGGCCGTCAGCGCTCGCACTTCGAGCTTGCGAAAACCGATGTTCTGTGCCTCGTTGAGGACAGCTTCATATTCCAAGCGCGCCTGAACAAATTGGTTTTGGCGGCTAAACAGGTGCCCTTGCGAGATCCGCGCGTTGACCGCCAGCTCCGGAAAGACTCCCGCCTCCGCCTGTGCGCGGCTGTTGCGGATGAGCATGTCCGCCTTCCTGAACCGGCCCGTGGTGATCATGATGTCCGCCAGATGTTTGGAGAAGACGCTCTGCGCCCGCAAGTTGTCGCTGTCGCGCAGGAGCCCGAGGCAGCGCTCGTAGAGATCAGCGGCCTTCTGGAGATTCCCCTGCAGATGTGCCATCAAGCCGCGCAGGCCGAGGACGCGCGCCCGGTATTCCTCATCCGGCCAATCGCGAAGGAAGCGCTCCGCATCTTCTACGTACTGGAGGGCTGCGCCGAGGTGCCCTCTCTCGATCAAGGTGAAGGCGATGCTGAGCAGGATCTCCAGATGATAGCCGCCGCCCGTCTGGGGATCTTCGACCAGCCGGCTGATCTCGTAGGCCTGCTCCCAGAAAAAGCAGGCATCCACGATGTAGCCGGAAGCGCTGAGGCCGAGGGCGATGTCATTGTAGAGCCAAGCGAGCTCGGAGGGATACAGCGGCGCGTCCTTGTCCTCGGTGAAGTGGTCAAGGTCCGGCGGTTCGCAATACGTCCATCGGCCTTGAGGCGAGAGGCTCTTCACCAGGGACGCGATCTCCAGGCCGTATCGGAGATATCCCTCGTAGGTGATCCAGCGTGGCGCCGTGTTCGCTTCCATGCGTGTCCGCATCAGGCTGTAGGCGTCCCTACAGAGCATGCCGGCCGCGGTCCGATCGTATTGCCGCGCCAGTCTTGCCCTGCAGAGAATGGCATCGAAGAGAGCCTCGACGCTCTGTCGGTAATCCGGCTCGGGGTTTACTCCCAGGCGGCCGGAGGTGAAGCCGGAAAGGCCGAAAGCCGGCAGCGAATCCGCCGCCACACCCCGCCGGCCTGGGAAAAGCGCTGATCGGACTGTCATGTGCACCGCATAGGTTTTGGCCGCGGGCTCTTCGCCTCTCTCCGCCGGCTGGCAGATCGGGATCAGCAGACCGGTCTTCTGCAAGAGGTCGGCGAGATCCTGGTTAGCGAGGGAGCCGCCGTTGCCGTCTTGCTCGCGGCAGAGGTTCAGGGTCGCCGCGCACACAGGGCTCAGGAAGAGGGCCAGCCGTTCGAGAAAAGCCCGGGTCGGGCCCACGCCTCCTTGGACGCCGCAAAGGTCTTCCCCGGGAACCTCTCTGTCCAAGGCCTGTACCAAGAGGAGAACCATGGCGTTCAACCGATCGTGGCGTATCTGATCCGCCAGATGGCAGATCAGCTTCCGAATCCCTTTGTGGGGATCGCTGCAAAGCTTCAGAAACTCGCCCGCTAGACGCAGCCCGAAGGCGTGACCGCGCAGCAGCGAGCAGAGAGCTGACAGGTCGGCCGGCCGAATACCGACGAAGAGCTTGTGGTCTGCAATGTCCTGAGCCTTGATCCGTGACGCCTGCAAGGTGCGAGCCGGCCGGTGTAAAGAATTCCGCAGATCCGATGGTCTCAATCTGCCGGCGATGATTACTGTGCTCTTGTTGTGCGGATCCGCCACCGCGTCGAGCAACTGATGAAAGGTAGCGCTGTAGGAGGTGCCTTCTCCGGCCGTGCCGCTCCTGCGGAGCAACCTCTCGCAGCCATCGATCACGAGAAGAAATCGTTTCTCCTTCAGGCACTGACGAACACGGTCGTTCCGCGTTCCGGAGAGCTTTCTCTTTGGATCGAAATAGCTCAGAGCAGTGTCGAGGGCGGTGAAGGTCTCGTTTGAATAGTGGGCATTCCAATAAAAGGCTCCCTCGAATCCATGGCTCTCGGCTTGCTTGATGAGCTCCACGAGGTGGTGAGATTTGGCGCAGCCTGAGGGACCGATGACCAGAACGACCCCAGGCTGGTGAATGGAGTCGGTCAACTCGGGCCAGGGGCCGGCGGGAACCCATACGGAACCCAATTCGCAATGCGGCTTGGGGAGGTGCTGCGGCGAAAGAGGCGGTTTCAGCTTCGATTTTTCGGCACGCTTTCCGTGCTCCTTCTCTAGGGTATCACGGAGCTCCTCCAGTCTCTTGCAGAGATCTTCCGTCGGGTCCTGAAGATTTTTTGTGGGATAAGACAGCACGTGAAGACCGAATCGCTCCAGGAAGGCGGCGTGCTTCAGGGCGTCGGAGTTATTTTCGGCGCTGGGGATGAGGGCGAACATGGGCCGTTTCACCTTCCGCGCAGGCTCGAGAACGCCCAACTGGCGTAAAGGCCGCAGCAGATCTTCGTCGCTGAGGCTATAACCGATGAAGAGCAGGGGGTTGGACCCGAGGAGGAGCGCGATGAGCTCCTGGAATGCCCGGGGGCCGCCAGCGCTTGACTCCAGGTACAGGCGCTGGTAATCCTCCTCCGTGGCAACAAGGGAGTTCAGGTCGTCGTAGCGGCCATGGCAATGAAAGACCTCCTCCTGGTCATCGATCTCGGAGAGCGCGAAACGTACCATCCGGTCGGGCCCGGCTTTTTGAGTGAACGACCCTGTTTGCAAGAAACTCTGGGTCTCCCTGTGGTCGGGCTTCGGGCGATATGTCACCAGGGCTTGCTCGATCTCCCAGTCGTAATTCGTCGTCACGAACCGATGGATTGGCAAGAGAAGCAAGGTTTTCAAGGGATTGAAAGCTGGCTCCTTCGGTGCCAAGCTGAATTGCTCCTTGATGAAAGTCCCATACCGCTCTTCTCCGAGGGCGGATCGGCAGGCGCCGATCAGGAACATCAGGGCATTGGTATCCAGGCTGGCGTTCGTGGTCTCGGCGGCCGACTTGTACGCCTTGATAGCTTCCAGTTCAGGTCCGCCCCCTATGACTGCCAGCTCCTTCTCGGTTCTTTCGAGGAGGAGCTGGGCGAAACAATTCCAGGATGGATGTCCGAACGGTCTGGAGATACCGCTGCCAAGGATGACCACGGTCTTTCGGCTTTCGAGGGCTCGAAGCAACATTCTCTCGTTGAAACTATTCCGCGCATCGCTTGACTCGCGATCGCTTGGGTAAACCATAGGAAGAGCAAACTCCAGCAGCCTCGCCCCTTCTTGTCCTTTCTGGTCCATTGATTCTATCTCCTTCGCGCTGTTGCTCCATCCGTCAACGCAGAATGCCCAAAAGACCACCGGGCCTTGACTTTGTCGAGGCAAGGGGAGTCTTGGAGCTTCCCGGATAGGCCCTATTATATACTAACTACCCAATCCGGTGGGGCAGAATAGTTGACGGGCTTCTGGAAACCGGAGGCTGACTGGAGTCTGTGCCCGACGGCTCCAGCCGCCGCCCGCCCAGAGGCAATTCCGTGGAGGAACGAGCCGAATGGTGCAGGAGATTGTGCGCGAGATCAAGGGACCAAGCCGGCGAGCCGGGATCTGGCTCGCCGCGGCGCTCACCTTCTTCGCTTTGGGGGGCACTCTGGACGCGGATCCGAAGATCGAGGTCGGTGAGCCGGTGGCGGTGAGCGGCGAGCGGACGGAGATCCCCCAGGTCGAGCCCTCGCTCGCGGCCCATCCGGAGAAGCCCGGTCTCCTGTTCGGCGCGGCGGTCACGTTCCCCGATTTCCGGAAGGGCCTCGACGTCACAACCGTCGCGGGATTCCGCTCCGCGGACGGCGGCCGGTCCTGGCAGAGCGTTCCGTTCCCCGCATGCCGGATCGATCCGTGGGTGAGCTTCGGAAGCGGAGACCGGGTCTATCTGTCTTGCATGGGCGGCCGGCAGAGTCCGCTGATCGTCTATCGCTCGGCGGACGCCGGACGGACGTGGAGCGGGCCCGTTCGCGTCACTGCCCTGGAGGGCGTGGACCGGCCCGTCGTCTCCGCCGTGCACAAGGCAGGCTCTCCGGAGGATTCCGTCCTCGTCGCCTTTGGGCAGTCTTCTCCGGCCCCGGGCCTGCGGAACCGGACCTATGGCGCCGCGGTCTCCCGTTCTGACGACGGCGGCCGTACGTTCTCGGGCCCCGTGGCCGTGCGGCACGATGCCCTGACGCAACAGCCGTTCGATGCCGCGGTCCTCTCCTCCGGCGTCTACGTCCTCTTTTTCATGGATTACGCCACCCGGGATGGAGGAGAGCTCCTCGCTCATCGGCGGACCTGGGCCGTGCGTTCGGAGGATGGCGGGCGCACCTTCTCGACGCCGGTCCTGGTCTTCGAGCAACTCGGCCGGGAGATGCCCTGGGCCGTCGCCGTGGACCGCTCCACGCGGCACCGCGACCGCCTCTATCTCGCCGTGGACGGCTCCTGGCAGCGGCGGGGGACCGGGCCGCCGGCGCCGGGAAAGGGATTGTTCCTGTTGATTTCGGACGATGGGGGAGAATCGTGGCGGACCGCGGGCACGGTGACGGATGCTCCCGCCGGAGCGAACGCCGAGACCCCCGCCATCGCCGTGAATCGCGAAGGCGTCGTCGGAGTCGCGTGGTATGACACCCGGCGGGACCCCACGGAGAGTTGCTACGACCTTTATTTCAGCGCCTCTCTCGACGGCGGGGCCACCTTCCTGCCGAACGAACGCGTCACGCCCGTGTCCTCCTGCCCTCAGACCTCTCCGCAACAGCAAGGGGTTGCCAGCCGGTGGTCTTTCGGCGGCGACTACAGCGGGCTGGCGGCGGACGCCGATGGAAAGTTCCACATCCTGTGGGCCGACAGCCGCTCCGGGATCTATCGGCTCTGGACGGCGGACGTTCGGGTGAATCTTTCTCCCCGACCTGTCGTACATTGAGTCGAGGTCGGCGGCCACGAGGGAAGCCGCCCCTGAGGAGCTTGAATGAAGGACGGTCGGGCTCGAAGTGTCTCCTGGATGGCGGCCGCGGTGCTGTTGAGCCTCGCGACCGCGCGGGTGTCCCCCGGTTTCAGCTCCGGTCCGGCGCCGGACCCGCTCGTCGCCGAGATCGAGCGCTGGTCGGCGTTCCTGCGCAGCGACGCTGCGTCCCACGGGGTCTGGGCCGGGCTCAAGCGGGGCAATCAGCCTCTGCTCGCTCGCGCCGCCCAGGATCTGGCTCAAGGGAGGCGTCTGCTGGCCCTGCACCGCCTCACCATGGCGGAGGTGGGCCTCGCGGCCGGAGCCTACCTGAGCGCGCGTCCGGCCGATCAACACCAGGACATTGCGCGCTTCGAGGCCGAGTGGGCGCGCATGGGCAAGGCGCTGCGCGGCGATCTGGGGCCGCCGTCTCCCGCCGCTCTCGCGGGTGTGCAGCCCGCGGCCCTGCGGGCTCTGGGCGAGGCGGCGATCCCCCAGGTGCGCGCCTACTACGTGGCCAGCCTGGAGTATGGACGGAGCACGACGCCGGGCGACGGTCTCTTCTATCTCGCCACCGCGCAGGCGCAGCGGGACCTCGTGGAGCTCTGTCGCCGGCTCTCCACGCCGGCGTCCCTCAAGCCGCCTTCCCTGCGGTCGCTGCGCGCCGAGATCGACGGCTTGCAATCGGACCTGATCAAGGCGTACAAGCCGCCGGCATCGATCGACCGGCATGGCGACTTCATCTCCGCCGACGCGGCGCTGAAGGAGGCGCGCGAGCTCGACACGGCCGGTCTGCGCTATGGCGCGATGTTGCGCTATCTGGACGCGGCGCTGCTCGTGGCGCCGTTGCGGCAACCCGCGCCGCCACAGCTCGCTCCCGCCGCGCTCAGGAAGCGGCTGGATGAATTCGCCGCGCGCCTGTCGACGGGAGGCATCGATCACAGCCTCGGCCGCATGATGCTCGAAGGGGCCCAGGACGAGGTGGCGAGCGCCGCGCCGGGCACCAGCCCCGCCGCGTCGACGGCGATCGCGACCGACGTGCTGCCACGCTATTTCGCCGCGCTCGCGCCCGCCCGACCCGAGCCTCCGAAACCCAAACCCCAGGTCATCGTCACGCTGGTCCGCTGGCCCTACACGTGAAACCTTTCCGATCCAGCAGGTCTGCTGGCGCAAAACGTGGTGGAGGGGTTCGGCGGCAAGGTGGGCTTCGTCTCGGAAAACTACGGCGAATCGAAGCTGGCGAAACGCTTCGGAGTGAAGCGCTACCCCGCGATCTTCGTCGACGACGTGCTGGTGGCGACGCCGAACGATTTCGGTTTCTATGGCAGGGGGGAGGAGGGGGAGGCGAGGTCCGGCGGACGCTACGCGCCGATCCGGAGCGCGGCGAGCCAGGAGCGGTTCCGCGCCGACCTCCAGCGGATGATCGGGCTGATCCTCGCCGGACGGAAAGACGCCGCCCGCGCGCAGGCCGCGCCCGCGAAAGAGGGAGAGATCCCCGCGTTCCCCGCGGTCCGGCTCACCGATCTCGACGGCAGGACCCTGACGCGGAAGGATCTCGCCGGACGCGTCGTGCTGGTCGAGTTCTGGGCCACCTGGTGTCTCCCCTGCCGCGGCACGCTGAGCTGGCTGGGCGAGGTGAAGAAGCGCTATGGGGACCGCTTGGCGGTCGTCACCGTGGCGGTGGAATCCGAGGAGGCCGGCATCCGCCAACGGGCGGCCGAGTTGAAGCTCCCCTTCGCCTGGGTGAAGGGCACGCCGGAGATCGGCCGGGCCTTCGGCGACGTGAGCGCAGTGCCGACGCTGCTGATGTTCGATCGCCAGGGGCACACCGCGGGAGCTTACTTCGGCGCGCCGCCCAACCTGCACAAGGAGGCGGAGACGAAGCTCGCCTCACTGCTCAAATGAAGGCCCGGGGACCGGGCCGGCGAGCCGGTGGCGGTGAGCGGCGCTCTACTTTGTCAGATTGTCGGCCGGAGAATGCAGCCCCTTCGGGAAGCGCGCAATTCGGCGGTTGCTTCTAACCAGGGGCGCATTCTCCAACATATCGGAAATGTCGCGACATAGTTCGACATACCCCCGACATAGTTCGACATACCCCCGCTGATAGATTCTCACCCAGAGAGCAAGAGATTTCCAGGTGGCTCGCCCTGGTAGCTCCTCTGGCGAGATCGAATCGACATTGGCATACAGGTTGCTCTTGTCTTGGAGCGAGCACGGCATCCCGCCGTTCTTGAAGAAGCAGGCGAGCTCCTGCAGAGGGGAAGGCCCCAATGTCCATCGATCTAGTGCTTTCCAATCCAATTTCCGCAAATCTGCAGCCGATCGCAGGCCAAGGTGGAGGATCATCCTCCGGGTTATCGATCGCAACCAACGCCACTGTCATAGCAGGTCAGGATATTGTCGGCGGAGCGCTTCCTCTCGTAATTCAAGCGCAGGCGGTGAATGGGCAGTCAACGTTGAACCGTATTTTGCGTCTCATGAGCTCAACAGGATCGTTTTTTGATATTGGAATCGATGCTAGTGGCAACTTATTTATCAACAGCAATCAGACCAACGGCATCTTAACGCTATCGCCGGCTGGCCAACTTACCGTGCCGAACCTTGTGCTGAGCAATCTACAAACAGCGCCAGAAGGTTCGGTCGATCTTGCCGCTGGCCCGAATGGTGCAGTTTACACGCAATAATAACAACCCTCGTGCCGGATGAAAAAGTACCATACGATCTTTTGCGTCCCAGCAAGGGTCCTCTCAGGCTCTGCTGGGAATTTCTACACTCCCGGCGTCTATGGACGCTCTGGAGATCCCTACCTTGGAGACATAACGGCTGCGACTGCGGCCGTTCCGCGCGGCCGGCGTCGAAGACTCCTCTGCCGTCCGCGCCTCCTCCGTAGGATGCCGAGCCCTCCGTCCCAGTTTGTCCTCTCCATAGTACTTAAATAGGGGTGGGGGCTGGCCAAGCTGGCCAGCGCCATCCTTGGAGGAGAGGCTGTGCGACTCGTGAAAGCGTTCCTGCTGTTCCTCTCCCCGGCTTCGACAATGGCACCAACGGCTGCGTGACGCAGGCGGTCCACGACCAGGACCGGGCGGGAGAGGCCGCATCCGCCCCAGGGGTGAGGGGAATCCAGAATTCCAGGCGTTGAGACATTTGGACAATTCGTTGCTCTTTGATCCCCCGGAGAGACTCTCTCTTTCACTCTGAGGGCCCAGGTTGCAGCGGATACAACGCCTGGAAAACCCTGGAAGGAGGTTCTATGGCTATGCCATACCGAGCGCGCCGTTCCGGCTCGTCTCTGACAGTCTCGTTATCCGTCCTCGCCTGCCTCGCCGCCGCGATGCCCGCAGGGGCCGCGGCCCACCTGGCCGCGCTCAAGCCGGCCAAGGCGCAGACGGGGCACTTCACGCTCTTCGAGAGCGGTCAGGTCCGCCCCCTGGCGCTGTCGCCGTCGGGCAAGTTTCTTTTCGCGGCCAATACGCCGGACGACCGGCTCGAGGTCTTTCGCGTCGACAGCCACGGCCTGAGGCATCAGGCCTCGATCCCCGTTGGCCTCGAGCCGGTGGCCGTGGCCGCGCGCAGCGACAACGAGGTCTGGGTGGTCAACCATCTCTCCGACAGCGTCAGCGTGGTCGCGCTGACCCAGGACGGGAAGAGCGGCCGCGTGGTGCGCACCCTGCTGGTGGGCGACGAGCCGCGCGACATCGTCTTCGGCGGGCCGGGGAGGAATCGCGCCTTCATCACCACCGCCCATCGCGGCCAGAACGTGCCGTACGATCCCCAGCTCACCACTCCCGGCGTGGGCCGGGCGGACGTCTGGGTGTTCGACGCGGATCATCTCGGCATCACGCTGGCGGGCACGCCGCTCACCATCGTCACGCTGTTCAGCGACACGCCGCGCGCCCTGGCGGTGAGCCCGGACGGCAGCAAGGTCTACGCGGCGGCGTTCCACTCCGGAAACCGCACCACGACCATCCATGAGTCTCTGGTGCCGAACGGCGGAGAGGCCGCGGGGGGTGTGCCCGGGCCGGACACCAACGCCGACGGCGTCCCGCATCCGGAGGTGGGGATCATCGTCAAGTTCAACGGCACCCACTGGGTCGACGTGCTCAACCGGGTCTGGGATGACAAGGTCCGCTTCTCCCTGCCCGACAAGGACGTCTTCGTGATCAACGCGAACGCCAATCCGCCGGCGCAGGTCGCCGGCGCCGCCGGGTACTACCAGGGCGTCGGCACCATTCTCAACAACATGGTGGTGAATCCGGTGAGCGGAAAGGTTTATGTTTCGAACACCGAGGCGGGGAACGACAAGCGTTTCGAAGGGCCCGGCATCTTCGCCGGCCACAGCCTGCGCGGCCATCTCCACGAGAGCCGGATCACTGTCCTCGGCCCCGGGGGCAGCGTCGCTCCGCGGCACCTGAATAAACACATCAATTACGCCGTCTGCTGCGACACGATCCCGAATCCCGAGAACGACAAGAGCCTCGCTCTGCCGCAGCAGATGGCGGTCACCAGCGACGGCCGGACGCTGTACGTGGCGACGCTCGGCACGTCCAAGATCGGCGTCTTCGACACCACCGCCCTGGAAAACGATACGTTCACACCGAGCACCTCGGATCAGATCAAGGTGTCCGGCGGCGGCCTCACCGGTCTCGTGCTCCAGGAGGACAAGCATCGCCTCTACACGCTGACCCGCTTCGACAACTCGATCGCCATCGTCGATACGGTGTCCGGCGGCGAGATCGGGCACGTCGCCATGTACAATCCCGAGCCGCCGAGCGTGGTGGCCGGGCGTCCGATCCTCTACGACACCTCGTTCTCTTCGAGCCACGGGGATTCGTCCTGCGCCAGTTGTCACGTCAACGGCGATTTCGACAGCCTGGCCTGGGACCTCGGCAACCCGGACGGCGTGGTGCAGCCCATTCCGGGGCCGTTCGAGCTTCCTCCTTCGGCGTTCGGGCTGACGGACACCCATCATCCCATGAAGGGCCCCATGACCACGCAGAGCCTGCGCGGCATGGCGAACCATGGGCCCATGCACTGGCGCGGCGACCGCACCGGCGGCAACGACAACCCGAGCGCGCAGCCGGACAGCGGCACGTTCGACGAGGTGGCGGGATTCAAGAAGTTCCTGGGGGCATTCCCCAACCTCCTGGGGCGTAACGTGCCGATCGACGACGCGGCCATGGATAAGTTCGCCGCCTTCATCCTTCAGGTCACGTATCCGCCCAATCCGATCCGGATGCTCTCCAACCACCTCACCCCGGACCAGCAGGCGGGGAAGGATTTCTTCTTCAACAGCGTGTCCGACGCCAGCCTCAAAGGCACCTGCGAGTCGTGCCACCGGCTCGATCGCAACGCCAACGCGGACAAGGGCGTGGCCGCTCCAGGCTTCTTCGGCACCGACGGCCGCTACACCTTCGACGGCGGCACGGAGGGATTCAAGACGCCGCACCTCCGCAACGAGTACCAGAAGGTCGGCATGTTCGGAATGCCGGACAATCCGACCAACCCCGGCAGCGACGCCTTCCTGGGCGATCAGGTCCGCGGTTTCGGTTTCAACCACGACGGGAGCATTCCGACGGTCTTCCGTTTCAACAGCTTCACCTCCCCGGCGGGCTTCCAACAGTCTCCG
>QHVW01000187.1:20719-32995 GCA_003223675.1 Acidobacteriota bacterium | reverse complement strand
TCCGAGCGGTGGGCGATGATGACGATGTCGCCGTTCAGTTTAATAGCGACAAACGGGGTGAGTGAGGTACCCTTGGAAGCTATATTTGTCGGCCCCGCGGCGAAGTGCGATTCGGGGAAAATGGAACAGCCGAGCACCAAGGCTCCGGCGCCCACACCCGCATGAAGGAGAAAAGCCCTGCGGGTGATCTTGACGATGGCACTCATGATGGCGAGCTCCGCCTATGTTCTCAAGTCGTGGACCTGGCGGTGCCCCCCTCCTGCAAGCGGGGAGAGGGGCGCCTGGTTCAGAGGACCACGACTTTCTTGTAGAACGGAATCTCCCGGATGCGAGGTCCGCCCGCAGCGACGATCGCATTGGCCAGAGCGGGGGCCACCGTGGGAACTCCGACCTCGCCGATTCCCGTCGGCGGTGTTTCCTTGTCGACCTCCATGATCGTGACGGAGATGTTCCTCGGCGTCTGGTGGATGCGCAGCACGGGGTAGTCGTCAAAGTTGTTCTGCTCGACCGCTCCATTCTTGACCGTGATCTCGCCGAGGAGCGCGAGGCTCAGCCCGTAAACGACGGCGCCTTCCATCTGCGCCTTGACGCGGTCGGGATTGACCGCGAGGCCACAGTCGACCACGGTGTAGACATCGTTGATCGTCAGCTCGTTGGCTTCGCTCAGCGAGACATCGATTACGGTGGCGACGTAGCTCAGGAAGCTGCGGTGCGCGGCGATGCCGAGGCCACGGCGCGTCCCCTTGTACTGCTTGACCTTGTTATTCCAGTCCGACACCTCCGCTACCTTCTTCACCACGGCGAGCAGGTGCCGCGTGTCGGGAGGATAACCAGGGACCATTGGCAAGATTTTACCCCCTGCGACCGGCAAGTTGATGATCTTCACCGGCAGGCCGTTGTTGTTGAACTCCGGGACGGCTTCTTCCGGCAGCGGGATAATGCGTCCGTTGCCGATCAGATCGAGGAGATGGTCCTTCGGATCTGCTCCCTTCTTCTCCGCGAGCTCGTCGGCAAACGAGCCGCTGGCGAAGGCATGGTAGATGTTCGCCACCGAGCGCATCCATCCGACGCGGATGTAATTCTTGGCCGGGCAGTTCTCGATGAGCAGCTTCGGTACGTCGAACGGCATGTCCTCGAGCCCCTGCGCGCGCTCGATCGCGGAGCCGTAGGGGTAGATGCCGCCGTTGAACAATGCCGCGCGCTCTTTCGCCCGCGACTCGGGGAAAAGCGTACCGAAGAACGACGTGAAGGCGCTGCGCTGCAGCAGAGCCGTCGTCTTCTTGCCGTCGACGGCGGCCTTCAGGTACTGACTGCTGGCCGCGTTGTAGTAACTGAACTTGATGTCGTCCTCGCGCGTCCACTGCACGCGGATCGGAACCCCCGGGTTCTGTTTGGCGAGAAACGCCGCTTCGAGGATGTAGTCGGGCTTTGACTTGCGTCCGAAGCCGCCGCCCAGCAGCGGCATGTGCAGCGTCACCGTCTTACGGATCTGTTGGATCTCCTCCTCGTCGAGGTCGTGGTCCCACGTGAGGCCGTACAAGACTCGCCCGATGTCTTGCTGGGCGAGCTCGGGATTTTGCGTCGGCGCCCATGCTTCCATGGTCTCGTTTCGATAGAGAGCGATGGCGACGGGCGGCTCCATCGGCGCCTGCGCGAGGTGAGGAACGTAATACTCGGCCTCGACGACGTTCGCGGAGTCGGCGAAGTCCGCGTCGGAGAGATCCGCCTTGGTTTTGCGGACGAGCATTCCTTTCGCCGCGGTCGAGTCCTTCAGCGTCTGGCGGAAGACCTGCGAGTCGTACTTGGCATTCTCTCTGGCGAGGTCGTCGGGGTAGTCGCAGACGATCGTCGGCCTGAGCGCCCTGCGGCCCTGGAGCGCCGCCCAGGTGTTTTCGGCGATGACCGCGATGCCGTCATGCGGGAGGAATCGTTGTCCCACCCCGCCCGGCGGCACGTTCGCGGGGAGAACGCGCATCACCTTGCGCACGCCCGGCACGGCGAGAGCCGGCGCGGGATCGAAGCTCGTAATCCGGCCATTGGCCACCGGACAGCGCTCGATCATCGCCGTCAGCATGCCGGGGAGATCCTGGTCGGCGCCATAGATGGGCTTGCCCGTGACCATGTCGGAAACGTCGGCGAACGGCATCGGCTTCTTCGCGGCGGTGATGAAAACCCAATCCTTCGGGTCTTTGAGCGCGGCTTCGATATCTTCGTACTTGGCCGGGGGAAGCTTGCCGGCGTGGAACAGCAACCGTGGATCGCCGTAGTCGATCGACTGTCCGCCGGCATGGACTTTGTGCTGACTCGCATGGCATTGGCTGGGATCGACGTTGAATACCCTCGCGGCGGCCTGCTCGAACGCGGCGCGGACACCGGCGCCGAAAAGCCGCATCGGCTTGAAATACGCCGTCATGCTCCTCGAGCTGTCGGTGAATTGGGAGCCCTCGACCGGGATAAGGTACTGGGGCGGCTTCGACCGGTGAACCATGTTATAGGGGAACGGGAGCTCCTCCTTGACCTCGTACGGGAACTCAATGGCGTATTTGTCGGAGTCGGCATTCGCCTGGCGCAGCCGGACCCGGCTCCAATCAGCCTCGAGCTCGTCGGCCAGCACGGCCGCGAGGCTCGAGCGGATGCCCTGACCCATCTCGGCCCGGTGCGTGGTGATGACGATCGTCCCCTCGATGGGGACGATGGCGACGAAATAGTTATTCTTTCCGAGCGGGACGCCGGTGTGAATGATCTCCGGGAGATGCTCTCTGGCGAAGAGCCCTTTGGGGCCGATGTAGCAGCCCCACACCAAGGCTCCGGCGCCGATACCGGCATCGCGAAGGAATTTCCTGCGCGTGACCTTGCTCATGATTTCGCCCCCCCCGCCGCCTTGTGGATGGCCTCCCGGATCCGTGGATAGGTGCCGCAGCGGCAGATGTTGCCGCGCATCGCGTTGTCGATCTGCTCGTCGGTAGGGTTGGCTCCGTTCGTCGCGGTCAGGAGCGCCGCGGCGGACATGATCTGGCCGGGCTGGCAGAAACCGCACTGTGGCACGCCGAGCTCGACCCAGGCCTTTTGACACGGGTGGCTGCCGTCGGGCGACAGACCCTCGATCGTGGTGATCTTGGAAAGGCAGGCCACGCCCACGTCGACCGAGCAGGAACGCACGGCCCGCCCGTCGAGGTGGACGGTGCACGCGCCGCATTGCGCGACGCCGCAGCCGAACTTGGTGCCCTTGAGCCCCAGGATGTCGCGCAGAGCCCAGAGCAAGGGCATGTTGCCGTCAATATCGACAGTGTGCAACCTGCCGTTGACGTGGAGCTGAAAAATAGACATCGGAACCTCCTTCTTGGGGTCGGCCCTGGGCGGTATCAGAATTTGCGCCGGAGCTCCACTCGCGCGCCGTAGATGTCCCTCTGGCCCTGCAGCCAGCCCTTCATGGCGTCGAGGCGCAAGATCCAGGTTTTCGTGAACGGATGCTGATAGCGGGCTCCTATCGAGTTTTGGGCCCCAAACACGTTGTTGCTGCCCCTGCGCTGAACCGTCGCCACTTCGACGACGATCTGACGGTCGAGGTTGAACAGGTACTCCACTCCCACCGCCCCGCCGTAGGAGTCGTGCGCGGTGGCGTCGAGGGTCGGGTAGCCCGTCAGGCCGTCGGACTCGAAGTTGATGCCGGTGTTCCGCAGCACGCCGCCGGAATCGCCCCCGCGCGCTAGCGACTGCGGGCTTTTGAAGCCGGCGAAAAAGTTGAAGTAGGGAACGAAGTTCAACGGGTTGAAGGCCGAAACGTCGAAGCCGAAGTGCCGCCTCGGTACGAGTGAATTCTCCACCAGCACCAGCAGGCCGTCGGCGGTCTTCACCCCGTTGACCCCCTTCTGGCCGAAGTTGCCGATCAGCCGGACGCTGTTGGCGAGCCGCCCCCGGTACCGCTTGCTGAACGCGACGGTGACGTTGTGGTAGCTGTGGCCGCTGACGTCGGAGTCGAGGTAGCCGTAGCCGTACTCGAGATAGCCGCGCAGGAGATCGGCGAATCCCGCGAAGCCGTAGAGCTTGTTCTTGTCGCCGGGATCGGCGGCTGTCTTCACATTGTTGAACCCGGCGAAGAAGGTGAAGTCCATGTTGCTGATATCGAGCGAGGGACTGTTCTTGGCGGTGATGCTGAAGGCCGCGCCATCGATGGCATCCTCGATCCAGACGCCGTTCTGGGTGACGATGGGCGTCCTCCCGACGGCGATCGGCAGGTCGACGTGGTTGGTCCTGCCGGTCAACCCTTGAGCCATGGCGCCGAGGTCGCCTTCGAAGAAAAGAGTGTCGAGGTTGAAGTCGAAATTGTCGACAAACTTGTCTTCGACCTGGCCCCTGATCAGGTAGCGCGTAAACGAGCCGTTCTTGTCGATCGGGCGCGTGAAGGCATGAATGCGCTCGGTGGGGGTGATCTGGAGGTCCATGTCGAGGTTGAGACGGGCGGCGATCTCCGACTGATCCGTCTTGCCGTTGACAGGAGGGCCGCCTCGGTCGTACTGCGCGGCGGCGATACGAAAATCGCCGGCAACGATGAAGGCCGGCATGATCGGATTCTTCTCGCCGAGCCAGGTGGGGCGGGGTGAGTACGCCCCATAATCGTAGAGGCGAAGGCCCAACTGGACGGGCGGCTGGGGCCGGTCGATCTTGCGCCGGCCGGCGTAGATGTCCAGCTCGGCCGCGGAGTCGTAGGTCTGCGGGTAGCACGGATCGGCCTTGAACCACGTGGGGTCGGGCGGATCGGGGAGGAGCGTGACCCCGGGCGACATGTCGTGTTCCTTGTGGGAGTTGCTGACGTCGAAGGGTTTCGGGACGCAGGGGGCGTCACTCTTCTTGTCGTCGGCGGCGTCGGCGGCGAGGGCGCAAGGGACGCCGAGCGCAAGCCAGAGCATTCCGACGAGCAAAGGGTTCGCAGTCCAGGCTTTTCCGTTCATGTTCGCCCTTTCTCAGTGGACGTCGAATGCGACGGCGTAGGCATGCGTGTCAGTGACCCATTCGTTCTCGGTCCGCTTCATCTCCGTCGTGGCGAAAACGAACTCCATGAAGTAGATGGGCTCCGTCCTGCCGCGCAGGCGCGCGGCGAGCCGGTACGTGCCTGGTTTTTTCAGCAAATCCCCGGGGACTTTGTAGTGGGCGGTGCGGCTGCCCAGAGGCGGAATGCTGCGCTTCTCCAGGCGCGCGTTCGGGGGATGGTTGAGAATCGAGGTCGGTGCGCCGCCGGGCCGGATGAAAGGATCCTGGTCGAAGTCCAGATTGATCGGCAGATACATCTCCCGATCCGTCCCTTTCAGGTTGGTCGTGAGGAACTTGCTCTGCATGCTGAAGAGTTGGTCGTCGTGCGGGAGCTTTTGATCGCCGACCTCTTTGGACTGAAGGTCGGCGAGGTCGCCATCCTTGTCGACGTAGCCGGATTCCCAGACTCTCTTTCCGGCGGGGTCGATGAGGACGACGTTGAGCCAGAGCTCAGGCTGGGCTCCCAGAGAGCCGGAGGGGAGGTTGTGCCCCTTGTTGAGGTTGGTGAGCTTGTAGTCGAACGAGAAGTCCTTGCCGACCTGGGGACTGCCCTTGAAGAAAGGACCGTCGAGGCGGGAGGCGTTCTCCATGAGCTTCAGGCGCTGTTGCTCCCGATCTCTCCACCGGCCGAGATTTTCCTGCACGATCACCCAGGCCTTCCTGCGGTCGGCGGGGTTCTGCCACTCGGGAGGGAAAGACGTGGAGGAGGGAACGTTCGTTTCGAACGCTTCGCTCCCCCATTTGGCGCGATAATCGAACTTCAGCCACTGCTGGGGGGTGAACGGGGACTCTTCGAGGCGCAGAGGGAAGAGACCGGGATGGCTGATGGGATAGCCGGGTCCGACGAAGGTGTGGTCGGTCAGCGGCCGCTGGTCGTTGAAATGCTTGCCGTTGACCTCCGCGGCCCACCCGGTGTCGTACCCTGCGTTCTGCCCCGGGAATTTGCTCATGTGGCAGTTCTGGCAGGTGATCCCCTCCTTGGCGGCGGGAGAGGCGCGGTACTCTTCCCAGACGGTTTCGAGCTTGATGCCGGGATGGACCGCGACCTGGTGGCAGGCGACGCAGAGCTCCGACTTCACGATCAGGTCCGATTGGATGGCGGCGTTGGTGATCGCCTTGAGGCCACCCAGGCTGTCAAAGGGGCCAAACACGGGCTCGTGGATCGGTCCCGGTGTGATCCGCCGGGCGGCGTTGGTCTTGCCGTAACCTTCCCCGACGCGGTGGCAGGTCACGCACGTGATGCCTTCGCGGGCGGCCGCGCTGCGATCCCACCAGGCAATGTCGCGCCTCTCGGCCAGGGCCGTGCCGACGCTGGCGTGACAACGGACACAGAAGTAGTTGACCGTCCCGCGCGAGATGTCGTTGATCCGCTGTTCGAATTTGTTGAACATCGGGGAGACGTCGGCATAGGCGTGAGACGAGATGCTCCACTGCCTGTACTGGTTGGGGTGACACTGGCCGCAGACCTTGGCGGACGGATACTGCTGGTCGGCCAGGGCCTTGGCGTTTGGATTGTTCTCGGGCAGCGGTTTCGGAAGCTCCTGTGCCACCGCGGAGCCCAGCACCATCAGCAGGAGAATGATCAGTACAAATCCGGCTTTATGCATAAGGCTGCTCTCCTTATCGGCTGCCAATTGTCGTGGTCACAAGCTACCATCGTACTCCCCTGCGGAAGCTCAATTCCTGGCGGCGGCCAGAATGACGTCGGCCGCCTTCTCGGCGATCATGTAGACGGCGCTGGCGATGAAGAACCCCGGGATGAGCGGGAAGACCGAAGCGTCCACCACCCGCAGATCCTCGGTGCCGTACACGCGAAAATCACTGCTCAACACGCCGCCCTGGCCCCAGGGACCGATCGGACAGGTGCAGGAGGCGTGGTGCCCCCAGGCGTGGTCGCACACGAAGGCCCGCAGGGCGTCGTCCGACTGGACCCCCTCCCCCGGCAGCTCCTCCTCCTCGATCAGACCGCCCTTGCCCTTGAGCTGCGCCGTCATCGTGCGCACGAACTTGATGCCTTCGACGACCGCGTCCAGATCGTCTCCATACTCGTCGGTCCCTTCCTCGAAATAGTGGAAGTTGATCTCCGGCACGTCGCGGGGATCCGCGGAGCACAGGGTCACCTCGCCCGCTCGGTTGAGGGTGTGGGCCTTGAGCACCGCCCAGGTCAGGTAGTTGAGGTGCTCCGCGAAGAGCCGCGAGTACTGCGGAAAATAGCCCTTGAACAGGCCCAGCAGCGCGAAGCAGAAGAGGTCCGGCAGCGGTTGCCCGGCCGAGGAGCGCTTGATGGCCGCGAGCATCGCGCCGTTGGTGGTGTAGACGCCCGACCGGCGGCCCTCCCATTCTTTATAGTGCGGATCTCCCTTGGCGAACCTGGCGCCTTTGAGCACGCTCCAGTCGGAGCGCATCCGGTTGACCACCCCGACCTCGTAACGGTCCTGCAGGTTGCGGCCGACCGGCAGGTCGACGCGCACCCTGATGCCGTGGCGCTCCAGGACCTGCCGCGGCCCGATGCCGGAGAGCATGAGGAGCTGCGGCGTGTTGAACGCTCCGCCGGAGAGGATGACCTCGCGGGAGGCGCGGACCTCGCGCGGCTTGCCGCTTTCCGGATGCGGCCGGGCGGCCGCGCGGTAGAGGCGCTCCCCCGGCAGGTACTCGACCCCGACGGCGCGGTTGTCGTCGTCGAAGAGCACGCGCGTCACCAGCGCGTTCAGCACCACCTTCAGCCGGTCCGGATACCTCCGCTCGACGTCGCGCACGCGCTCGCGGGAGCCCGTCCGCTGGTGGCCGCGGGTGGTGAGCGGCGTATAGAAGATGCCGGTCGCGTTCCGCCGCACCAGGCGCCAGTCGTTGGGATCGCCCTGGCTCATGAGCTCCCAGGCGTCGCGGTCGATCGGCGCCGCGCAGGCTTGAAAGGCCGCCTTGAGCGAATCGTGGAGCACGTCCAGGAGCGGCCGGTCCTCCAGGGCGGACAGGGGGATCGCCTTCTCGGTCTGCAGCCAGCCGTCGAAGCCGTGCCGGGTGAGGTTGAGGCCGAGCCCGCTCAGCCAGCGATAGAGGAAGAAGCGGTGATGGCAGCTCTCCAGCTTCTCGAAATAGGAGCGCATGGAGTCGGCGCTCCAGGAGGGATCGCCGGTGAGCTCGGCGATCCGGTCCCAGTCCTCGTTGTGCGGATAGATCAGGATCAGGGCGTTGTGGGCGGTGCAGCCGCCGAGCGTTCCGGCCCGCGGATAGAGGACGCCGTCGACGTCCTTGCCCTCCCACGTCGGGCAGTACTTCGGGTCGCGCTCCTGCTGTGCCTGATTCGCGTAGTGGCGGACGAAGAAGTCCCACTTCATCGCGGCGTTTTCCGTCGAGATGGCGTGGAAGACCGGCACGTCATAGTCCTCGGGCAACCGGTTGCCCACGGGATCGTTCGCGTCGCCGCCGCAGAGCTCCCGCGGGTCCCCGCCCGCTTCGAGCAGCACCACTCGCCGCCCCTCCTCGGCGAGACGTGCCGCCAGTGTCCCCCCGCCGGCGCCGGAGCCCACGACGACGTACTCGCAATCGGCCTGCTGTGGGCTCTGAGCGCTCATCTCTCTGGTTTTCCCTCATCGCTCCTGGAGGCACTGGCGGCAGCCGTCAGAACGTCTTCAGGAACTCGATCAACGCCCGCTTGTCGGCGTCGCTGAGCCCCGGCTCCTCCTTGAAGCGGTCGGTGCCGAAGTAGTGGCCGCGGTTGACCACGAAGTCCGGGCACTTGCTCAGGTCGAGCATTTGGTCGGCCAGGCTCCTGCCCTTGAATTTCGCGTTCCGGAACACCGCTCGCGCCTGCTCGTCGGTGGCGTTGGCGGGCAGAGCCTTGAGGGCCTTGGTGACCGTGATCAGGAGGTCGAGGAGCTCCTTGTCGTGCGCCGCCCTCTCCCCCAGGGACTCGTTGTCGGGCCGGAGATCAATGTTCGACAGCAGGTTGACCGGCGTCACCTTGGGGATCGGTCCGATCTCGATGCCCCCCTTCCCGACCACCGACGGCGCCAGCTTCTTGACCAGCGGCGCCAGGTCCGGAGCAAAGGGAGGAAGATAGCCGACCGGCACCCGGAGATAGCTCGGCGCGGTGGTGCGGTCGATCTTGCTGGGACCGGGAATCTTGTCGCCGAGCACCGGGTCCTTCTCGCGCTTCTCCGGCCACAGCATCTTCTCGATGCCGTCCTCGAAGGCCGCCATCCGCCCCTTGACCGAAGGATCGCCATTGAACAATCCCACCGTGTTGTTCTGCAGATAGGGAGCGGTCGACCACAGGCTGAGCAGCGAGGCCGGCCGCGTGTAGCCGCGGCCGCCGGCGGGCATGGTGTACTGCCGCGGCTCGCCGGTGAACGGGTTGTGGACCGTGATCGTGCCCACCGAGGGGAGGCTCTTGTAGGAATGCGAGGAGTAGTTGTCCCAGATGTTGTTGGCGATGGCGTTGGTGGCGAGCGGGCTGCAGGCGTTCGTCTCCAGCAGCGTCACCGGGACGCGCGTCTCGTTCGACAGGTAGTTGTCCTTGAGGAAGTCGTCCTTGAGGACGATCTCCCGCATCTGCTTCTTGAACTCCTCGGTCTTGGTGTACGCCCAGTACTTGTTCCAGCAGTCGAGATAGCCGGGCCCCGCGCAGCCGCCGGGATCGAGCCCCGGCAGCGACTCCGGGAGCTTGGACGAGTGGCAGCGCGCGCAGGTCTCCGCGAAGACGACCTTGCCGCGCGTGAGCTGCTCCGAGTCCGCTTTCAGATAGGCCGCGCCGCCGGGAGCGTCCTTGAGCAGGTGCGGCGCCGTGGTGGCCAGGAAGAAGTCGGCGACGCTGGGGGTCTGCGCCTCGGTGGCCTGCCAGAAGCTCGAGTTGGCGCGCCCCACCTTGACCTCGATCGGCGAGATGGGCTTGCCGCCCACCAGCGGATTGAAGTGCCGTTGCCACTCCTCGCTGAACAGCCCGATGTTGATGTACACCCGGTTGAGCGCTCCCAGGGCTCCCACCGCATCGGAGCCGTCCTTGAGCACGCGCGTCGTCAGGACGGTGTCCGGCTTCTGGAAAAGCTCGGTGAGCGGCCCGCTCGGGAAATAGTCGTTGAACTGTTTGTTGTCCTTCTCGCCGCCCGCCAGGGTCTCCTTGCCCCACCGCTTGGCCAGGGCCAGCCGCGAATTGAGGCCGTAGACGGCGTTCATCGTGCGCGGATTGTTGATGTAGTCGGTGGAGACCAGAGAGGTGTCGAGGGCACCCGGACGCGAGGTGTGGAAGAGCTGGTAGGGGAAGCTGGAGACGTCCGCGTCCCAACTGAAAATGCGATCGATCCAGAAGTACTGGGCGCCGACGTTCGACGACAGGTCGGCCCACGTCGGGTTCTCCGGGTCGGCGGGCGGATGGACCGGGCTCGGGCCGACGTGGCAGAAGGCGCAGGCCATGCCGACCCGGTAGGGCCGTATGAGGTCCTTGCGCAGGTAGTAGCTGGGATCGCTGTAATAGCGCTTCGGATCCCAGGCCTTGGCCGCCTTCTCGTCGAAGTCCGGATTGGGGAACAGCCGCAGGCCCACGATACCGGTGGCATAGCCGTAGAAGGACCCGGCGGGCAGGTTCTTGCCCCGGGCTCGCAGCTTGACGCCCGGATATTTGGCCTCGTTTTCGAAGGGGTCCGCGGGGCAGTCGGCCTGCCGCGTGTCGAGCCACAGGCCGTGACGGTCCGGATTCGGGCCCTTGGCTTCCTTGAAGCAGGGCTCGTTGACCAGGCCGAGATACCACCAGCGGTTGTGACGGCCATAGCTCGGCAGCTTCGAGCCCTTGGGATAGGGATAGGAGGAGATCGTCTTCAGGAGATCGAAGTTCCCCACGCTCTTCAGTGTGAGGTCGTCCCACAGGTGATCGTTCCCTCCCGTCCACACGATCCAGTTGTTGCGTCCGATGATCTGGGACTTGGTCAGATTCCCGCCGCCATCCATGTCATGGAAGTAGTCCTCGTCCGCGGCGGGGAACGACGCGGCGGCGCGGCCGGCCAGGCGGGCCTCGTCCACCACCTCCCGCGGGTGCGGGCCTGGGCTTGGCGGGGTGGGAGGCTTCCCATTGCCCGAGCAGCCGGTGATTGCGGCGAGAAAAGAAAGAAAAAACAGGCTCAACAAGTGCGAACGGCACATTGGCGACGCTCCTTCCTTGGTGCGGTCGAGGCCGCGGGGCCTTGGATCATTCGTCTTTATTAGGTGTCCTCATCCTACCATTCGTTACAGCGAGACGCAAGGGGCGCTAAAACGCCGTCCCACAAAAATACGCGCCTATTGCCATTTGTCGATTTCCGAGGCGCGTCTTCCTTGACAGCCCACCGGCCGCGCGGTAGCCTTTCCTCCAGAGGTCAAGCAAGATCATCGGGAGATGATTCTCTTCGCGCAAGGAGGCACGGTGAAGAGACGACGGGCCGGCATTTTCGCTTCTCTGCTCACAATTCTCCTCTGCGCCGGCTGCGCGGACACGCCGGTCGCACCGAGTTGGAAGTACACGAGCTTCCAGGAGGTCGGCTTCGATCCGTTCCCCGGCATGGACTTCCAGGGGCGCGACGTCAAGCTGAGCGACGAGGACATCCAGGGCCGCGTGGTGTGGGGCCTCTGGTCGGGCGACAACGCCGCCTTCTGGGACTGGCTCGCGGATCACGGCCTCGGCACCGCCGACCTGCTGAAGGTCGTCGACTCGCCGCGAAACCAGCGCTTCCAGACCTACGGCCTCTTCAATCAGCCCGGCTTCACGCGGCCGGCGCAACCCGATGCCTACGGCCTCTACATCGACGTGCCGCGCGAGGCGAGGTACGATCTCGACAGCAGGCTCGACGTCAGGACCTACGGGCGCTCCAGCGGCATCATGGGGCTGCGCGTCTTTCCGAACCCACGGTTCGACACCGCGGCAAAGGCGAAATGGGACGCGGCGCGCTACCGGACGGACCCCAAGTACTACACCGACCCCAAGCTCGTCCGCCCCTACGTCGTCGGCATGGCCTGCTCGTTCTGCCATCTCGGCGCCGACCCGACAAACCCTCCCGCGGATCCCAACGAGCCGGAATACACCAACCTGAACGATACCGTGGGCCAGCATTACCTCAAGGTTTCGCAGGTCTTCGCCCACGACCTGCCGGAGAGCAACTTCATCTGGCAACTGCTCCACAGCAATCCGCCGGGCACCCTCGACACCTCCTTCATCGCCACCGATTACCTCAACAACCCCGGCACGATGAACGGCGTCTTCAACGTGAAGCAGCGCCTCGACCG
>QHVW01000187.1:569-20706 GCA_003223675.1 Acidobacteriota bacterium | reverse complement strand
AGGGAGCGGACTCGGTCGGCTTCGAGGCCGCGCTGAGCCGCGTGTATCTGAACATCGGCGAGTATTGGGAGGAGTGGCTGCGGCACTTCAACCCGCTGGTCGGGATCAAGCGGCAGTCGCCTATCCGGGTGCGGGACGCCCAGAAGCTCTCGCCCCATTGGAATTGGAGCGAGCGGCACGCGCCGGCCCTCGCGAAATATTTCATCGACGTCGCCCGTCCGCTCAAGCTCGCCGACGCGCCGGGCGGCAGGAAGTATCTGACCACCGACGAAAGGGTGCTCAAACGGGGCAAGCTGGTCTTCGCCCAGAATTGCGCCCGTTGCCATTCGAGCAAGCAGCCGCCGGCGCCGATCCATCCCAATTCGCCGGAAGGAAAGAAATGGTTCGAGGAGGAAGTGATGAAGCCCGACTTCCTCGACAACAATTTCCTGAGCGCCGAGATCCGCGTGCCGGTCACCGAGGTCAAGACCAACGCCACCCGCGCCGTGGCGTCGAACGCGTTGCGTGATCACATCTGGGACAACTTCTCGTCGGAGACCTACAAGACCCTGCCCAAGGTCGGCTCGATCCAGGTGTGGGACCCCTTCACCGGCAAGACCCGGCCGTGGGAGGTCCCGGGCGGTGGACGCGGCTACTACCGGCCGCACGTGCACGCGGTCGACGTCGACTCGCGGATGGAGGCGTTCAACGACGCGATCGAGAAGATGTTCTGGAGCGAGAAGCGCCTCGGCAAGGATTCGATCTGGCGGACGACCGCCGAGAGCTCGATTCAGATCCCGGCGTCCTACGCGCCGTGGCTCTCCAGGCTCGCCGACGCCGACGGCTTCATCCACGTCGGACCAATCCCCAAGGGGACTCCGGTCAACCTGCTCGCCAACACCGACCTCGAGCTCAAAGGGTTGGGCCACAAGGCGAAGCTCGTCCGCCTGCTCGCGCGCACCTTGAGCGCGCTCAAGGACGTCCAAAAGCAGGGTCTGACCGGCGACGCGGCGACGCAGCGCCTCCTGACGCTCGTTCCCGACTTCTACGCTCTGAGCTCCTGCCCCGATTTCATCGAGGATGAAGGGCACTACTTCGCGACGCCTCTACCCGACGTCGATAAACGCGCGCTGATCGAATTCCTGAAGACTTTCTGATGCCGAACGATCCGCAAAACCCCGATTTTGACTACATCGTGGTGGGCTCCGGCGCCGGCGGCGGACCCGTGGCCTGCAACCTCGCCAAGGCCGGCCACAAGGTCGGTCTCCTCGAGGCGGGACAGGAGCCCGACACGACCTCCTATCCGGTGCCGGTCTTCCATACCTACGCGAGCGAGGACCCGGAGCTCTCCTGGGAATTCTTCGTCGCTCACTACGGCCAGAACCCGGAACGGGACCCCAAGTACCGCGCCGACAAGGGCGGGATCTTCTATCCGCGCGCCGGGACGCTCGGCGGCTGCACGGCGCACAATGCCATGATCTCCATCTACGGCCATGGCAGCGACTGGGACCACATCGCCCAGCTCACCGGACAGCCCAACCCGGCGCGTCACGGCTGGGACGGGTGGCTGTCCACGACCGGCCCCGACCTCCCTCTGATCTTCGGCGACGAGGCGCTGCTCCAGACCGTTCTCCGCGCGGTGATCGAGGCGTGGAAGGAAGGGATCGGCGGGCCGCTCCCCCAGATCGTGCCGCAGGATCCGAACGACTGGCGAACGCCGGACTTCGAGGGGATCTGCTTCGCTCCGCTGTCGACCCTCAGCGGACGGCGGATGAGCACGCGCGAGCTGATCGACGCCACCCGGGCCGCTCTCCCCCAGCAACTCGTCGTCCGGATGAGCACTCTGGCGACCCGCATCCTCTTCGACGCCGGCAAGCGGGCGATCGGGGTCGAGTGCTGGGAGGGGCAGCACCTCTACCGGGCCGATCCGCAGGCGGTCGAGGACCCGCAGCCCGGCGTGGATTACGAGGTCAAGCGATACTACTGCTCGCGCGAGATCATCCTTGCCGGCGGCGCGTTCAACTCACCCCAGCTCCTCATGCTCTCCGGCATCGGCCCGGCGGCCCATCTCCAGCAGCGCGGCATCCCCTGCCTGCTCGACCGGCCGGGGGTAGGAACGAACCTCCAGGACCGCTACGAGATCGGCGTCGTGACGGAGATGAAGCAGCCCTGGAAAATACTCGCTGGCGCCACCTTCGCTCCGCCGCTGCCGAACCAGCCGGGCGATCCCTGCTATATCCAGTGGCAGAACGGCAAGGGGGTCTATGCGACCAGCGGCTCCGTCCTCGGCATCATCAAGAAGTCGACGCCGGAGCGCCGCGATCCCGATCTCTTCATCTTCGCCCTCCCCGGCAAGTTCTATGGCTATTTCCCCGGCTACTCGCGGGAGGTGGCGCGGACGAAAAACTTTCTCACCTGGGCGATCCTCAAGGCGCAAGCCAGGAACAACACCGGCTCCGTACGCCTGCGCTCGGCCAGCCCACTCGACCCGCCGGAGATCAATTTCAACTATTTCGATCCGGCGTGCGATCCGGAGGGCAGCGACGCCGAGGCGGTGGCGGGGGCGGTCGAGCTCGTGCGGCGGATCTCGGCCAAGAACACCGCCATCCAGGGCGAGACGATCCCCGGGCCGGACGTGGCGTCCCACGAGCAGATCCTCGAGTTCGTGAAGAACAACGCCTGGGGGCATCACGCCTCGTGCACCAACCCGATG
This sequence comes from Acidobacteriota bacterium, assembly GCA_003223675.1. Lineage (GTDB taxonomy): Bacteria > Acidobacteriota > Thermoanaerobaculia > Multivoradales > UBA5704 > DATARR01. The sequence continues at coordinate 18,014 of QHVW01000187.1, read as the reverse complement.
GGCCGGGCGGACGATCCGCGCGCCGTCGTGGACGGCAGCTTCCGGGTCATCGGGACCCAGGGCTTGCGGATCGTGGACGCCTCGGTCTTCCCCCGCATCCCCGGCTTCTTCATCGTCGTGCCGGTCTACATGATCGCGGAGAAGGCCAGCGACGTGATCCTCGCCGACGCGAGATGACCCCGGCCGGGCGACAGTCTCATTGCAGCACGGCGGGAAAAACGCGCCACCTCGCGAGGTCTTCTGACCTTACCCCGGCCCTCTCCCGTCCCCTCCCCTCCCTCACCGGGAGCGGGAGAAAACCGGTGGTATGGTCCGGGTATGAAGCTCTGGGTGGATGCCGACGCCGCTCCCCGCGACGTCAAGGAGATCGTCTTCCGGGCGGCCCGGCGGCTGGAGATCCCGGCCGTGCTGGTGGCCAACCAGTGGATCTCGACGCCGATGGACCACCCGTTCGTCACCGCCGTGCGGGTGGCCGGCGGGCCGGACGTGGCCGACCGCCACATCGCGGAGCACGCCGAGCCGGGGGACGTCGCGATCACCGCGGACATCCCGCTCGCCGCCCGCCTGGTCGAGAAAAAGGTGACGGTGATCGATCCGCGCGGCGAGGAATACGACGAGGAGAACGTGGGCGAGCGCCTGGCCGTGCGCGACTTCATGGACGGCCTGCGCGGCGCCGGCATAGAGACCAGCGGCCCCCGCCCCTACTCCCCCAAGGACCGCCAGGCCTTCGCCGCCGCGCTCGACCGCGTGCTCAGCCGGGCGCTGCGGCGGCGGTCCTGAGATAGGATTCGGAAGATGCCCACCCTCCAGGGATCGCTGTTGGGCGTGGTGCTCCTCACCTGTCACCTTCTCGGCTTCCTGTGCGCCATTCACGCGCTGATGTGGGTGCGGACGCCCCAGGGGACGATCGCCTGGGTGGTTTCCCTGATCGCGTTCCCGTACTTCACGGTGCCCGCCTACTTCGTGCTGGGCCGTTCCAAGTTCCACGGTTACCGGATCGCCCGGCGGGTCCTGGAGGAGAGCTCGGAGCGGGACGCCGTCGAGGCCGTGCAGCCGTTCATCGTGCGTCTGCCGGAAGGGCACGTCACTCTCCAGGCCGCCGTCGCGCTGGCGGATCTGCCGTTCCTGCGCGGCAACGCGGTCGAGCTCCTGGTGGACGGCCGGGCCACCTTCGACAGCATTTTCGCCGGCATCGAGGAGGCCCGCCGGTACGTGCTCGTGCAGTTCTTCATCGTGCATGACGACGAGCTCGGAAGGGAGCTGAGATCGCGCCTGCTCCGCCGTGCCGCCGCGGGGGTCCGGGTCTACTTCCTCTTCGACGAATTCGGCTGCCACGACCTGCCGCGGGCCTTCCTGCGTGAGCTCCGCGACGGCGGCGTGGCGGCCCGTCCCTTCCAGACCACCCGCGGCCCCGGCAACCGGTTCCAGCTCAACTTCCGCAACCACCGCAAGGTGGTCGTGACGGACGGCCACTCGGGCTGGATCGGCGGCCACAACGTGGGAAACGAATATCTGGGCCTCAGCCCGCGCCTCGGCCCCTGGCGGGACACGCACGTCCGCATCACCGGCCCCGCGGTGCTCGGGATGCAGAAATCCTTCTTCGACGACTGGCGCTGGGCCACCGGCGAGCGGCTGAATCTCGACTGGATCGCCCACTCCTCCGGCCAGGGGGACGTGCCGGCGCTGATCCTCGCCTCAGGGCCGGCCGACAAGCTGGAGACCGCGAGCCTGATGTTCCAGGGCGCCATCCACGCGGCGCGCCGCCGGGTCTGGATCACCAGCCCCTACTTCGTCCCCGACCCCGCCGTGGTCGGCGCTCTCCATCTGGCGGCGCTGCGCGGCGTCGAGGTGCGCATCCTGATCCCGAACGATCCGGACCACATCCTCGTCTATCTGTCCGCCTTCGCCTTCGTGGGGGAGATGATCGACGCCGGCATCGAGATCTATCGCTATCAGCAAGGTTTTTTACATCAGAAAGTCTTTCTGGTCGACGACCTGGCGGCCGGCGTCGGCACCGCGAACCTGGACAACCGCTCGTTCCGGCTGAATTTCGAGATCACCGCGATCTTCGACTCCCCCGAGATCGCCGGGCAGGTCGAACGGATGCTCGCGGCGGACTTCGCCCAGGCGCGCCGGATGACCCGGGAGGAGCTGCGAGCGAAGCCCCGCTGGCTCAAGCTCGCCGCCCGCGCGGCCTACCTGCTGTCGCCGATCCAGTAGAGGCACGCTGGAGACATGAGCTCCCTCTGGAGCGGCGGGCAACGATGTTGCACGGCGTTCTCGAAGGGGCGCTGGCGCCCCGATGAGCAAGGAGGATGTAATGAAAAAGCAATCAATCAGGAAGATCACGCTCCATCGCGAGACCCTGCGCGACCTGCAAACCGGGAGCCTCGAAAAGGTGGCGGCCGGAAAGCTGACCGATTTCGTGACCTGCTACATTACGTGTCTGCGGACCTGCCAGGGGTGCACCGTCTGAGAGTGCGGTAAGTCCCTTGGCGGCAACGCCTCTGGCCTGGGCTATCCCTCGTCCGGCACCTGGAAGACCGGCAACCGGAGCCGCCAGAGGATGGCGGCGAAGCGGATGGCGGCCACGACCCCCATGCCCAGGAGCGCCGCCGGGGTCGTGGCGAGGCCGCCGCGCTGGGCCAGGAGATAGACGGTGATTCCCACGATGGCCGCCGTGGCGTAGAGCTCGGTGTGCCGCAGCAGCAGGGGGACCTCGGCGCTCAGGATGTCCCGCAGCACGCCGCCGGCCGAGCCGGTGATCGTGCCCATGACCACCACGATGGTCCCGGGCAGCCCCTGCTGCTCGGCGATCCGCGCGCCGCTGATCGAGAACAGGGCGAGCCCGAGGGCGTCCGCGACCAGCAGCGCGGTCCAGGGCGGCTTCCGGAAGCGGACGTAGACCAAAGTCAGGGCCGCCGCCGCGAGGATCACCACGAGCTGTAACGGATCGGCGATCCAGAAGATCGGATGGCGGTCGAGCAGGACGTCCCGGATCGTCCCCCCGCCGATGGCCGTCACCGCCGAGATGACCACTACCCCGATCAGGTCGAACCCCTTCCGCCCCGCGGCGAGAGCGCCGCTGGCGGCGAAGACGGCGACTCCGAGGAGGCTGAGGAGGTAGAGGGTCATGGGTCTAGGGAAAAGGATATGCCAGGAGACCCGGCTGGCGCTCGGGCGCGGCGGGCTTCTTGCCAGGGCATAGAATGAGCCCGGCCCACGACGTCCCACGGCCGGGCCCACCGAAATCCCGCACAAGGAGGAGATCTCATGGCAAGACCCCTGGAAGGAACCGTGGCGCTCGTGACCGGCGCCAGCAGCGGCATCGGCGAGGCCACGGCGAGGGCGCTCGCGGAGTTGGGAGCCGCGGTGGCGCTCGTGGCCCGGCGCCAGGAGAGGCTGGAGAAGCTCGCCTCTGAGATCTCTACCCGCACCCTCGTCCTCGAAACGGACGTCACCAACCGGGAGCAGGCCTTCGCCGCCGTCGAGCGCACCGTGGCCGAGCTCGGCCGTCTCGACACGGTGATCAACAACGCCGGCGTGATGCTCCTCGGCCCCATCGTGGGCGCTCCCATCGAGGAGTGGGAGCGGATGGTGCATCTCAACCTCCTCGGGCTCCTCTACACCGCCCACGCCGCCCTCCCCCACCTGCTCAAGGCGGCTGAGGATGGCCCCCGCCGCGTGGCCGACCTGGTCAACATCAGCTCCGTGGCCGGCCGCGTGGCCCGCGAGGGCTCGGGGGTCTACAACCTCACCAAGCATGGAGTGGGAGCCTTCAGCGAGTCGCTCCGCCAGGAGGTGACGACCCGGCACGTGCGCGTCTCCCTCGTCGAGCCGGGAGCGGTGGAAACCGAGCTCGCCTCCCACCTCCGGCCCGAGATCGCCGAGCAGGCCATGAAGCGCTTCGCCGACATCGAGCGCATGAAGGCCGAGGACATCGCGGATACCATCGCCTACATCGTGACCCGCCCGCGCCGGATGGCGATCAACGAGGTGTTGGTGCGGCCTACGGAGCAGCAGGGGTAAGCCCCGCCAGGAAATCCGGGCTCCAAGTCGCCAGCCCCTCGCCGTCGCTCCTCGGATGCGCCGCCGCCAGCTCGTTGTAGGCGGCGAGGAGCTGCCGGGGATCGCAGAGGAGCTTCACCAACGCATCCCGGCCCCGCGCCCGCTCGACCATGGCGGCCATCTTCCAGCCCACGGTATAGAAAGCTCCCTGGGGAGCTCCCTCGGCGTCGATGAACGCGAAGAGCCGCTTGTTCGCCTCTTCCCCTGTGAGCCGGCCGGCGAGGAGGTCGCGGAAGAAGGCTTCGAGACGGCGGAGGTCGGTGTTGAAGCTCGCGACGTCCCGCTCCCAGACGAGCCAGGCCGCCGGGTCGTCGTCCGTGGCGTGGGGATGGACGTCCGGTCCTCCGGCGGCGGCGTCGAGGTGCTTCCAGGTCTCCAGCGCCTGCCGTAGCTCGCGGACGCGCGACAGCGGCTCGGCGGAGGTCAGGAAGTCGCGGAAGCCCTGCTCCACGTCCTTGGCGCCGAAGGATTCCTGCCGCTTCTTCAGCCGGACGAACCCCTCGCTCTTCCAGAGCCGGTCCCAGCTCCCGGGCTCGACGGCGCCGGTCCGGGCGTGCTCCTCCAGGATGGCCAGGGCCGCGTCGGCTTCGTCGGTCACGACGCGGACCTGCAGGACGTGCGGCTCGGCGCCGGGCTCCGCCGCCACCGCGGGAACCGCTGACCAGAGCAGGAAGATCGCCACCACGAGACGCATGACCGCCTCCTTTCGTCACGCTCCAGGAGGTACGGCGAAATGCCGGGAAGGTTCCGGGCTTGCATCCTGGAGAAGAAGAATCTGAGATAACATCTTCCCGTCACGCGTACCCGTTTCAAGACATGCTTTAAATAGGCAAGGCGCTGCGAGGGCTCAGCTCCCGTCCTCGGGCGAACGGAGGGAGCATATTGACAACGTATATACACCGTGGTAGGTTTGGGGCTGGGAATGTCGCTCATGAACGGAACGGCATTCGCTTCAACTGGGACCGGGAGAAGGCGGAGAGCAACCTCCGGAAGCACGGCGTCTCGTTCGACGACGCCTGCGAGATCTTCCTCGATCCGCTCATCCATCTCTACCGCTCCGAGATGCTGGGCGGTGAGAAGCGGGAGACGGCGATCGGGTTGACGGCAGGCTGGCTGCAGTTGGCGGTCGTCTACACCTTCCGGAAGGAGGCCATCCGCATCATCTCGGCTCGCCCGGTCACTCCGGGAGAAAGGAGGCTCTATGAAGATGGCACAGCTCCGTGAACGGCTCCAGAAGGAGCGCCCCATGACCACGATCAGCATCCGGATGCCCGAGGACGTGGTGGAGGACCTCAAGCGCGTCGCTCCCCTCCTGGGCTTCTCGGGGTATCAGCCGCTCATCCGCGCCTACATCGGGCAGGGCTTGCGCGAGGATATCGAGCGGCTCGACCGGAATCCGGGGCTGGAGCGCCTCGTCGAGAGCCTGCGGCGTCAGGGCGTCGACGAGGAGGTCATCAGCTCGGCCATGGCGGAGATGAAGGCCACCGAAGGGTGAAGAAGCTGGCTGGAAGGCCGGCGGGGACGCCGGCGGTCCCAGGGGAGGTCGCCTCAGAAATCCACGTTGCCCTTGGGACAGGCGAGCGAGAGGTGGATGCGGGATTCCCTGCCTTCCCGCACCTCCACACCCACGTCGGCCGCTCGCAGGGCGTCCCGCAGGACGGCGGGATTGGGGTCTTCGGGGAACAGCCCCGTCAGCCGGCAGCCCGCCGGGGAGGTCGCCGAAGGGTGCGCGCTGGCGTGGTCCCATTCGATGAAGAACGGGAGCAGAGGGCTCGCCGGCGACTTGTACTCGAGGGTCTTCCAGGCCAGCCGGGTGCCGTCCGGCCGGTTCCGCGCTCCGGGACGGATCTCTCCGGTCTGGGCGCCATGGCCGCGCAGGCTCCGCTGTATGGAGGGCAGATCGTTGGCCCGTGCCGCCCAGCCGAACGGCGTGAGCACGGTCAGGCCGCGGAGCTGGTCAACTCCCTCGCCCCCCTTCTCCTTCGGGTTCGGCGCCAGGATCTCCAGATAGTGATGCTCACCCAGCGAGATCAGGGCGTTCTGCGTGCCGCGCCCTGGATGGACGCCGCCGAAGGCCGCGCGCACGCCCGTGCGGCTCTCGAGCTCGTCGATCCCCTTCTGGAGGTCGCCGATGCCGAGGAGGACGTGGTCGACCTTCGAGATGTCTCCGGTGTGGATGGACTCCATGGCAGGGCGCTCCTCCGCGGGCGGATGTCCGGCTCCCGCGCAGGCGAGGCCGGCGAGGGCCAGGACGGCGCAGAGAGCGGAGCGGGCATTGGCGATCATAGATCTCCTCCTTATGGATTGTAGGCGTCGACTTCCACCGCCGCCTGCACGGTGCCTTTGCCGCTCACGAAGGGCAGGATGGCGATCGTGCCGTCCGCTCCCAGGGAGACGGTGAAGGAGGCGCTCACCGTCTGGCCGCGCGCGAAGCGGAGGATCCCCGCCGAGATCGACGAGCCGCCCGGAAACAGTTGGAGGTTGCCCTTCCCCGTGCCCTGGAGCGCGGTGACCTTCACCACCACCGACCGCGCGGATGACGGCACGCCGCAGGTCCCGGCGGCCTTGACGCTCTTGCGGACGTTCGAGCGCAGCGCCGGGCCGGTGCGGCGCGTATCGAGGAGCGTGCAGGGGGGGACGGTGACCGGCCCGGACGGCGCCGAGGCCGCGTGGAACAGGAAGGCGTCGATCCCGGTGCCGTTGTCGTCGGCTTCGACGAGGTCGGGAGAGGCGCTGGTGAAGGCCACGGTCTGGCCGTCCGCGCTGAGCAGGGGGGTCAGCGGATAGGTGTCGCCGGCTGCCGCGCCCGCCGACCTGCGGGAAGGGGTGGCGAGAATCGTGGTGCCGGTCAGGCGGTCGAACCGGAAGACGTCGGGGCGGTCGGCCGGCCCCGGCTGCTTCGGATGGTTGGCCAGAAAGGTGACGTAGCGACCGTCCGCGCTCAGGGCGGGATCGGAGGCGCCGCCGTCGACGCCCGTGGTAGCCGATCCCCCGGCGCGGCTCGCCAGGGTGAGCGTCCTGGCGAGCCGGTCGTAGAGGAAGAGCTGCGGCTGATCCGTGGGACCGGCCTGCCCGGACAGCAGGCTCCCCTTGCCGAGGACCGCGATGACCCGGCCGTCGGCGCTCAGGATGGCGTTGTCGAGGGTTCCGGGCTGGGGGACCGAGAGCAGCAGCGTGCTCTGCCCCGTGGTGCGGTCCCAGAGGTAGAGGTTGCCGCCGAACGTGTTCCCGGTGGCGTTGGCGGCGAGGTCCGGCCGGGGGCTGGTGAAGACGGCGTAGCGGCCGTCCGCGCTCAGCGCCGGAGTCGCGTACGAGGCCCGGCCGGAGGCTTCGGTCTTCGCGGCCCGGGTATGGCTCACCAGGGTGGTGGCGCCGGTGACCCGGTCGTAGAGGAAGACGTCGGGGAAGACGCGGATGGAGCCCGTCTGTCCGGGCACGAGATCGGTGGCCTCGCTGGAGAACAGGACGTAGCGGCCGTCGGCGCTGAGGCAGGCCTGCTCCGACTGGCCGTCGCCGGTGGTCTGCGCTCCCGCCGTCGAGCGGCTCACCAGGGTGAGCGAGCCGGCCTGGCGGTCGTACAGGAAGACGTCGGTCGTGACGTTTGGCGTCCCCGGGGTCTGATTGGGCACCAGGTGCAGGCCATTGCTGGTGAAGACCAGGAAGCGGCCGTCCGGGGTGAAGGCCGTGGGGATCGCAAAGACGTACGACTCGCCGGTGAGCGAGCGGCTGACGAGCGCGGTGGTCCCCGCCACGCGGTCGAAGAGGAAGAGATTGGAATTCTGGATGGCGGGGAGCGCCTCGGAGGTGAGGTTCGTGGCCAGGCTGACGAAGGCCACGTAGCGGCCGTCGCCGCTCAGGAGCGCCGCCACCGAGTCGTCGTTGCCGGCGGTGGTGAGCGTGCCGTTCGCATGGCTCACCAGTTGGGAGGTGTGGGTCTGGGCGTCGTAGAGGAACACGTCGGTGCGCGCCGTGTTGTAGATCGATGTCTGGTGATCCACCTGGCCGGCGATCAGGTGCGAGGAGGCGCTCATGAAGGCGGTCCAGCGGCCGTCGGCGCTGAGCGAAAGGGCCCGGCTGCCGCGGGCCGGCGTGGACGAGGCGGCGGCCCGCCGCGTGACCGCCTCGGTCTCTCCCGTGGCAACGGTATAGGCGAAGAGGTCCTCCCCCTCGTTGAGGTCCTTGAGGCCGGCGACCAGACCGTCGGACCGGCTGGTGAAGGCCACGACGCGGCCGTCGCCGCTGATCGCGGCGCCGAAGGAATCGTGATCGGGCAGGAACGGCACCACCGCCGCCTCGGAGGTGATCGCCGTCGTCCGGCCCGACGGGAGGTCGTACAGATAGACGTTGCTGGCGGTGTGGCCGGCCTGGCCCGGGACCACGTCGTAGCGGCTGGAGAAGACGAGCGAGCGGCCGTCCGCGCTGAAGACCGGGCTGTCGAACGAAGCACTGCCGTCGTCCGGTGCCACGGCCTTCACGTCCCCGGTCACCCGGTCGAAGAGGACGAGGTTCGAGCGGTCGCCGGTCGGCGACGGATAGGTGGCCCGGCTGACGAAGGCGAGATAACGCCCGTCGGGGCTCAGGGCGAGGAACTGGCCCAGGAGGTTTGAGTCGCCCGTCTGGAGCGGCGCGCCCGGAGCATGGCTGGCCAGCACGGTCGTCCGGGTCAACCGGTCATAGAGGAAGGCGTCGGGGCCGCCGTTGGCGTCCACCTGCCCCGGCACCAGGTTTTCCGCGTCGCTCAGTAAGGCGACGTAGCGGCCGTCCGCGCTGATCGCCGGCACGCTCGCAATGCCGAGATCCTCCAGCGTCCCGGCGACCCGGTCGAAGACCACGGTATGAGAGAAACCGGAGATGAAGGTGACGTAGCGGCCGTCCTGGCTGATCGCTCCGGTGGGCGCGCCCGTCCCGTTGGCCGAGGGACTGATCTGGGTCCGGGTGCCCGCCGTGACGTCGTAGAGAAAGGCGCCGCCGCCGAGGTTGCCGAGGAAGAAGAGGAAGCGGCCGTCCCGCGAAAAGGCCACGGGGGCGCTCCCGGGGCCGAGGAGCCGGTTGGTCCCCGCGATCCGGTCGAAGAGGAAGACGTTCGACGGCGGGTCGAATCCCCCGGGCTGGCCGGCGACGACGTCCGTGGACTGCCCGCTCCACGCCACGTAGCGGCCGTCGGCGCTCACCGTCACCGCCGTGGCTCCGAGGTTGGTGGCGGCCGTGGCCGACGCCGCCGTCCGGCTCACCAGAACGGTGGTGGCGGTGACCCGGTCGCGGAGGAAGGCGTCCAGCGTGCCGTTGCGGTCGTCCTGCCCGGGGACGAGGTTGGTGGCCGGGCTGATGAACGCGACATAGCGTCCGTCGGCGCTCAGGGAGGTCAGAAAGGGGGGAGCCTGGACGAACGGCGGCCCGGTCCCCTCGCCCGTTTCGGACACCTGATCGGGAGCGACCCGCGAGATCAGCTCCACCTGGCCTCGGAGCGGAGCCGCGGCCCAGAGGATGAACGTAGCAGATACGAATGCAGCCGCGAGCTTCGCCAATGTGGATCTCCTGGTGAGGTCCAAGATTCTATCATCGCGGATCTCCGGCTCCCGCACGCCGTGGGGATCGAATCCTGGGTTGACGCTCACCACGCGCAGGAAGGTGCGCAGCATGAGGCCGGAGCCGGTGAGCAGGATGAGCGCCAGCGCGATCTGCAGGCCGCTGAGGAGCTGGCGCGCCCGCACCGCCGCTTCCCTTACGGATTGTAGGCGTCGACCTCCACCGCCGCCTGCACGGTGCCGTTGCCGCCCACGAAGGGCAGGATGGCGATCGTGCCGTCCGCTCCCACGGGGACGGTGAAGGTGGCGCTCACCGTCTGGCTGCGCGCGAAGCGGAGGATCCCCGCCGAGGCGGTCGAGCCTCCGGGGTACAGGCGCAGGTTCCCTTTCCCCGTGCCCTGGAGGGCGGTCACCTTCACCACCATCGACGTGACGGTGGACGGCACGCCGCAGATGCCCCCGGCCTGGACGCTCTTCCGGACGTTCGAGCGGAGCGCCGGGCCGTCGCCGGGGCGGCGCGTGTCGAGCAGCGTACAGGGGGTGACCACCACCGGTCCGGGCAGCGGCGGCAGAGGGGTGGTGCGGTAGACGAAGGCGTCCTTCTGGTCGCCGTTCCGGTCTCCGTCGACGAGGTCCGGAGAGGCGCTGGTGAAGGCCACGGCGGTGCCGTCCGCGCTGATCACGGGCGGCCCGCTGGCGCCACCGACTCCCGCTCCTGTCCGGAGCGAAGGGTCGACCAGGACCTTCCCGCCCTGCCGGTGGTCGTCGAATCGCCGTCCCGGCTCGCCAGGGTGATCGTCCGGCTGGCGAGATCATAGAGGAAGACCTGTTGCGCTCCCGGCGGCCCGGACTGGCCCGGCACCAGGTTGCCGCCGTTGCTGGCGAAGGCGACCGTCCGGCCGTCCGCGCTGAGAACGGCCTCCGAGATGGTTGAAGGGGCGTAGAAGGGGACGAGCAGCGTGTTCGTTCCGGTGGTCCGATCGTAAAGGTAGAGGTTCCCCAGATCCCCTCCGGGATCGGCGGTGAGATCCGGCTGGGTGCTGGCGAAGGCGACGTAGCGGCCATCCGCGCTGAGCGAGAAGGAGACCACGCTCCCTCCCCCGCCCGCGGTGGCCGAGCCGCGGGCGTGGGTCACCAGGGAGGTCGCGCCGGTGACGCGGTCCCAGAGGAACAGGTTGCCGCTGGGGCCGGTCTCGCCCGGGACGAGGTCGGTCCCGAAGCTGTAGAACAGGAGGTAGCGGCCGTCCGCGCTCAGGTACGGGCGCAGGTCGCTGCCGGAGGTCTGCCGCGGCGACGAGGCGGCGTGGCTCACCAGGGTGATCGTGTCCGCCACCCGGTCGTAGAGGTAGACGTTCGTGGAGGGGCCGCTGGCCGGCGTGACCTGCCCCGGCACGAGGTTGGTGGCGGTGCTGGTGAAGGCGAGATAGCGGTCGTCCGCGCTCCAGCCGTAGGGGATCGACGGGCCGTTCGCGGACCCGGAGCCCGCCGCCGAGCGGGTGACGATCGTCTGGGCCCCCGTGACGCGGTCGAAGAAGACGAACCCCCCTCCCGGGGGATCGGCGGTCAGGTTGTCGGCCCGGCTGGTGAAGGCCACGTAGCGCCCGTCGGGGGTCGTCACCGGGCTCCAGGACGAGTCGTCGCCGGCGGTGGCGGTCGTGCCGTTGATCCGGCTCACCAGCACGGAGGTCCTGGTCACCCCGTCGTAGAGGAACACGTCGCTCCTCGAATCGAGGATCCTGGTCTGGTGATCCACCTGCCCCGAGACCAGGTGCGAGGCGTCGCTCTCGTAGGTGATCCAGCGGCCGTCGGCGCTGATCGCCTTGACGGCGCTGCCGCGGGCCGGGGTCGCCGAAGGATCGGCCCGCACGGTGACGGCCTCCAGGGCTCCCGTCGGGACGGAGCAGGTGAAGAGGTCCTCGGCCTCGTTGTAATCCTTGAGCTCCGCCAGCAGGTCGGTGGAGGAGCTGAGGAAGGCGACGACCCGGCCGTCGGCGCTGATCGCAGCGTTATAGGAATGGCCGTTGCCCTCCACCGGGCTTCCCGCGGAGGAGGCGCTGAGCAACCGCGTGGCCCCGGAGGAGACGTCGTAGAGGAAGACGTTCCTGTACCCGAGGCTGACCTGTCCCGGAACGAGGTGCAGAGCGCTGCTGACGAAGACGAGCGAGCGGCCGTCGCGGCTGAAGGCCGCGCTGTTGGTCACGCTCTCACCCGTCGCGGAAAACGCGGAGGTCGGCGCGACGAGCTTCACGGCCTTCGTCGTGCGGTCGAAAAGGAAGACGTTCTCGTTGGTGTCGGCCTGGCTCGGCACCACGTCCGTGGACCGGCTCACGAAGGCGACGTAGCGGCCATCGGAGCTCAGCGCCAGGGTCTGGACGGGGAGGTGGTGGTCCCCGGCCCGCGACGGCGAAATCCGTGACCGGCTCACCAGCACCGCCGTCCGGGCCGTGCGGTCATAGAGGAAGGCGTCGATGCCGCGGTTGCCGTCCACCTGCCCCGGCACCCGGTTGGTCGCGTCGCTCAGGAAGGCGACGAACCGGCCGTCCGCGCTGAGGACCGACCCGAAACCGGCCCCGAGATCTTCCAGGGTGCGCGAGAGGCGGTCGAAGACCAGCACATGGATGAGGCCCGACACAGTCGACGAGAACGTCACGTACCGCCCATCCGCGCTCAGGGACCCGGGTCTCACGTCGAAATAACTCGGCTCCGAAGAAAGGATCTGGGTGGAGACTCTGGATACCACATCGTAAAGAAAGGGGGTGAGGTCCTTCACGAAGAACAGGAAACGGCCGTCCTGCGAGAAGGCCTCGGGGTGATTCCCGGGGCCGACGAGACGATTGGTCCCCGCGCTCCGGTCGAAGAGAAAGACGTTACCGGGCGGAATGCCTCCCCCGTCGCTCTGGCCGGGGACGACGTCCGTGGCATTGCTGGTCCAGGCCACGTACCGGCCGTCGTCGCTCATCACCGCGTCGCCCCCTCCAACCGCGATCGAGGGAGAGCTCATCGATCGGCTCACCAGCACCGTCGTGCCGGCGACGCGGTCCCGCAGGAAGACGCCCTGGCGCCCCTGCTGGCCGGCGACGAGATTGTTCCCAAAACTTTCGAAAACCACGTAGCGGCCGTCCGCGCTCAGTTGGATCGGAGAACGGGAATCCGCCTCGCCGTTTGCCGTGTCGGAGACCTGATCGGGCGCCACGCGCGAAACCAGCTCCACCTGCCCCGCCCTGACCGGAGACGCGATCCAGGAAACGAGCGCCAGCACGAAAGCCACAGTCTTGAGCTTTGCCAAGCTTCGACCTCCCGCGTTTGAGATGCGCTATTTTGTCATTTCATTTCGCGGGAGCCTACCTCTTCACCGCCGCCTGCTGCCCGCTGCCGGGCGCGGTGACGAATTTCACCGGCTTGCGCGGCGCGAGGCCCGCCTCGCGCTGCCAGCCGGCCATCTCCGCGAAGGACCAGGTGCCGGCCTGGCTGGTGAGCGCGAAGTAGAGGTCGAGCAGGGCGCCGATCTGTCCCGCCTGCTTCGGGGACTCCGGACGGTAGATCTCCTGGATCACATAGACCCCGCCCGGGCGCAGGGCTTTGGCGATCCGCTTCGCCAGCTCGCGGTTGGTGGCCTCGTCGAAGTGATGGAGGAGGTTGGCGACCAGGATCACGTCCCAGGCCGCGGTGCCGAGATCGTCGGTGAGGACGTCGCCGGCGCGGTGGGTGACCCGCTCCCCCATCCCCTCCTCGGCGAGGAGCGGCGCCGCGTGCTCGATGGCCGCCGGGAGGTCCAGGATCACCGCGCGCAGCCCGGGGTGGCGGCGGCAGAGGGCGGCCGAAAGGAGGCCGTGCGAGCCGCCGACGTCCAGCAGGTCCTGCGCACCTTTCGGCACCGGGGTCCGCCGCGCCGCCTCCGGCACCCAGGTGGCGGCGACGGCCTTCATCCCGCGCTGGTAGTCCCGCCACTCCTCGGGGCTCATCTCATGGTGGAAGGCGACCGGCCGGCCCGTGCGCACGTAGTCGCCGGTCTTCTCGATGAACCCCCACTCCCAGAGCTGCCAGAGCATCTTGTCGCGCAACGACCGCGGGGCCAGCTTGCGCATCGCTTTGGGATCACAGCCGCAGCGCGCCGCCACCTCCTCGGCCGGCAGGGGCGCGTCCTTCAGGGCCTCGAAGACGCCCAGCCGCGTCCCCTCCATGATCGACCGCGCCAGCAGCATGGCGATGTGGGTGTCCAGCAGCGGCTGCGGCAGCAGGCCCAGCGCCTTGCCGATCCGCTCGATGGGGGTCTGGGGGATGCCTCCCAGCTTCATGGGGTCTCAAGCTACCATGAGTGTCCGCCCGGGCATCAATGCCCGGGCGGACCGTTTCTGCTACTCTCCCGCCGCAATGAGAATCCTGGTCACCGGGCACACCGGCTACATCGGCACCGTCATGGTGCCCCTGCTCCAGGCGGCGGGGCATGAGGTCGTCGGGCTCGACAGCGACTGGTTCGAGCCCTGTCTCCTGGAAGGCCAGCCGGTCGACCGGACGGTCCCTACGATGCGTAAAGACCTGCGCGACGTCGAGCGCAAGGATCTCGAAGGCTTCGGCGCGGTGATCCACCTGGCAGGCCTTTCCAATGATCCGCTGGGCAACCTCGACTCGTCGCTGACCTACGAGATCAACGACGCCGCCTCGATCCGCTTCGCGCGGCTGGCCAGGGAGGCCGGCGTCGAGCGCTTCCTCTTCTCCTCGTCGTGCAGCACCTACGGCGCGGCCGGCGACGACTTCCTGGACGAGACCGCGGCCTTCAATCCCGTGACCCCGTACGGCGTCTCCAAGGTGCGGCTGGAGCAGCAACTGGCCGAGCTGGCGGACGACCGCTTCTCCCCCACCTATCTGCGCAACGCCACGGCCTACGGCGTCTCGCCCCGGCTGCGGGTGGACCTCGTGCTCAACAACCTGGTGGGGTACGCGGTCACCACCGGGCGCATCCACCTGATGAGCGACGGCACGCCGTGGCGGCCGATCGTGCACATCGAGGACATCAGCCGCGCCTTCCTCGCGGTCCTGGAGGCGCCGCGCGAGCGGATCCACGATCAGGCGTTCAACGTCGGCCGCACGTCCGAGAACTACCGCATCCGCGAGCTGGCGGAGATCGTGGCCGAGACGGTGCCCGGCTGCGCCATCACCTATGCCGAGGACGCCGGCCCGGACAAGCGCTGCTACCGGGTGAATTGCGACAAGCTCCCGCGGGTGCTCCCTGCGTTCCAACCGCAATGGGACGCCCGCCGGGGGGCCCGCGAGCTCTACGACGCCTATCGCGCGGCCGGCCTCACCGCCGAGGAGTTTCTCGGCTCCCGCTTCATCCGCCTGAAGCGCATCCAGGAGCTCCAGGGGGAAGGGCGGCTGGATGCCGCGCTGCGCTGGCAGGCGAGCGTACCCGCGTAGACCCTCACCCCGGCGGCTGAGTCGGCTCGGTCTGTGTCGCCGGAGCCGCCGGCCGCTGAGTCGGCGGCTGGGGCGGTGCCGGAGGCTTCTCCGGGAGCGCCAGCACCACCTCCTCCGGCCGGGGATTCAGCGCCCCCGGAGGCAGCAGGAGATGGGAGGGCGGCGGCGGGGCGGGCGCCGGAGCCAGCGCGGGCTTGCCCTGCGGAGCTCCCGGCGCCGCGGGCGGAGGCGGCGGCGCGGCCCCGTTCCTCCTCCCGGCCAGCTCCGCGAACAGCGTCGCGCCGAAGGACTGGATCTCAGTCTCCTCCGGCGCCGTCGCCGGCCGCAAGCCCCTGCCGGCGAAGACCAGCCGCGTCTCCAGCGCGCCGGGCCGCAGACTCTCCTGCGTCTGGCCGCCGCCGGCCTGGAACGGCGCCAGATGATCGAACCAGGCGTAGAGCCGGGAGAGCGCTCCGGGCTCCAGCCATCCCCGGACCTCGCCGTCCCAGACGCAAGCGGTGGCGACCGCCTCGCCGGTCAGATACACGGCCACGTCCTGGCAGTCGAGCGACGATCCCCCCTGATGCCAGGTGAGGGCCAGACCGTAGGCCATGCCCCCGTGTCCGCCCGCGGCCTCGGACGACGTCTGGCGCGCCCATTCGAGGATCATCCGCTGCTCGGTGGTGCCGGCCCTGGCCTTCCCCTGCCCGTGGAACGAGAGGTCCCACTCCGGTGACTTCCTCTCGAAGGGGGCGTAGGTGCGCAGGAAATACCAGGCCATATCCGGCCGGCGAGGATCGACGAAGAACTTCCTCGCCAGGGGGCCCGCGACCGGCCCGATGATCACGCTCCGGGTGCCGATCCACACCCTCTCGCGCGGTTCCTGCCCCCGCTGCAACTCCATCCCCAGGGGCGCCTCGGCGGGCCCCTTCCGCGCGGGAGCCGCCGGCGGATTCTCCTTCGGGACCTTACCGCAGGCCCCCAAGATCATCAAAAGCAGCAGCAGACAGGCCCGTCCGATCCTCAAAGCAGCGTCCCCCGCAGGATCAGGCTCGCCACGCTGAAATAGATGATCAGCCCGGTGACGTCCACCAGCGTGGCCACGAACGGCGCCGAGGCGCTGGCCGGATCGAAGCCCAGCCGGCGCAGCACGAACGGCAGCGAGGAGCCGATCAGCGTCCCCCAGAGCACCACGCCGACCAGGCTCATCGCCACCGTGAAGGCGATCAGGAAGCCGTGCGCGCCGTAGGTGCCGAACGCCTTCTGCCAGATCACGATGCGCGTGAAGCCGAGCGCGCCCAGGATCGCCCCCAGCCCCAGCCCGGCCGCGAATTCGCGGCGGAAGACCCGCCACCAGTCGCGCAGCCGCACCTCGGAGAGGGCCAGGGCGCGGATGATCAGCGTCGTCGCCTGCGATCCCGAGTTGCCGCCGCTGCTGATGATCAGGGGGATGAAGACCGCCAGCACCGCGGCGCGCGCGATCTCCTTCTCGTAATACCCCATGGCGGTGGCCGTCAGCAGCTCGCCCAGGAAGAGGGCCGACAGCCAGCCGGCGCGCTTGCGCACCATGCTGAGCATGCCCACCTGCAGATAGGGGGCGTCGAGCGCCTCGGAGCCGCCCATCTTCTGGATGTCCTCCGTGGCCTCCTGCTCCACCACGTCCACGATGTCGTCCACGGTGACGATCCCCTTCATCCGCCCCTCGGGGTCGACCACGGGCACGGCGATCAGGTCGTAGCGCGAGAAGAGCTGGCTGATCACCTCCTGGTCGGTGTCCTCGGCGGCGCTGACCAGATCGGTCCGCATCACGTCGGCCACCTGGCGGTCCCCCGGCGCGGTGAACAGCTCGCGCAGGGACATCACGCCGAGGAGGTGCTGCTCGGAGTCGAGCACGTAGGCGTAGTTGATCGTCTCGACGTTTTGACGAGCTTGCATGCGCAGATAGCCGATCGCCTCGTCGACGGTCATGTCCGGCCGCAGCCGGGCATAGCGGGGGCTCATCAGGCCGCCGGCGTCGTCCTCCTCATAGGCGAGCAGGGTGCTCACCTCCCGGCGCGTGGGCGGGTCGAGCAGCGCCATCAGCTCCGCCCGCTCCTCCGGCCGCGCCTCCTGGAGCAGGTCGGCCGCGTCGTCCGGCGCCAGCAGGCGGATCCACGATCGGCGGATCGCCGGCGGCGACTGGCGGATGATCAGGAGCTGATCGGCCGGCCGCACGTCGAGGAAGAAGTCCTGCGCCTCCTCCGGAGAGAGGAAGCCGAAGCTCTCCACCCGCTCCTCGGGCGACAGCAGTCGCCACGCTTCGTGCAGCTCGTCGGCGCTGACGGTGGCCGCGTCCATGGGATGCCCTCCTCGACGGCTCCCCGGAGAGGCGGGGGGCAGGGCGTACCATACCGCAGGAGGCGGCCCCTTCGGGGCGGGCTCTCTCTCCCAACCTCTCCCCCGACCTGACGGGAGAGAG
>QHVW01000187.1:0-433 GCA_003223675.1 Acidobacteriota bacterium | reverse complement strand
GGGGACCCTCATCCTGCTCCGGCGCCGGCCGCGGCTCCTCCTCAACCCCCGGCGCCAGAGCCTCCCGCGCGGCGGCGACGGCGGGCCGGCGAGCTCAACGAGGAGGTCCTGGCAGCCCTCGCCCATCTCCCCGAGCTGTTCGCGTTCTCCGACGTCTGCCGGGCGCTCGGCTACAATCCGGATCGCGGCTCTCTCTACCGGGTTCTCCAGGATCTGAAAGAACTCGGCTACATCGCCCTTCACTCCCGTGGCATGGGGACACAGCCGACGCGATACCGCAATCTCGTTCCGCGAGAGCCGGAATCGGGTGCGTGACTCCGCCCTCCGCTTCCGCAACACGGCCCTCCGTTTCTGCGACACGCGGGAGGAGAGGGGAGAGACCGCGAACGCCTCTTGCGTCACAGCCCATCTCTCCCCCGCCTCTCCCCTTCAA
>QHVW01000824.1 GCA_003223675.1 Acidobacteriota bacterium | reverse complement strand
AGTGCTCCGCTACATCCGCCTGCCGAGCGCCCTCCCGTACTTCCTGGGCGGATTGCGGATCAGCGGCGGCCTGGCCCTGATCGGCGCCGTGGTGGCCGAGTTCGTGGCCGGAACGGGCGGCGCCGCCTCCGGCCTGGCCTACCGCATCCTCGAAGCCGGCTACACCCTGGCCATCCCCCGCATGTTCGCCGCCCTCGCTCTCCTCGCGGGCTCGGGGGTGCTGCTGTATGGCTTGCTCTCAGGGGTTTCGTATCTGGTGCTCCGGCGGTGGCATGAGAGCGCGGTGCGACGGGAGGGGGGATTGAGGGCGGACTGACGGCTCCGCGGGGGAGGCGCCGCCTCCTGTAACGAATCGTCGTCCTCTTCTGCCTAACCCTATGGGCTTCGTGGAAGCGGTGCGCCTCGCTCTTCTTCCTGCCGGACAGATCACATCCTCTTGCCAGATAAGGAGCGACGCATGATCGAGTACCCCCTCGCCATCCTGAAATTCACTTGGAGCGACACACCCTGGCAGGGGGGGCGGCCCCTGGGTCTTGTCTATGACGACACCCTGGTCAACCGGCTCTATCTGCCGCTGGCGCAGAGCTGGGGGGTCGCGGGTTACTGGAGCCAGGCAACCTTCGGTCTACTCAATCTTGAAGGGGGCGAAGTCTTCCCGTGGCGGAAGCTGGACAACCTGCCGGCTCCGACCCCGGCGAGGAGATACCTGCGCGACGAGGTCGCGGGTCAGGCGATCCGGCAAGCCTTGGCGGAAGGATGGCCTCTCGACGGTTTCAAGGGCATCGTGGTGATCGTTGCGCCGAGGGATCTGGATTCCGATGCCGGCGCCACATTCATCGACCGGTGGCCGACCTGTCTCGTCCAGATGGGAGACGAGCAGTTCTTTTGTGCCCACGAGATGGGCCAT
The DNA here is from genome assembly GCA_003223675.1 of Acidobacteriota bacterium. GTDB lineage: Bacteria > Acidobacteriota > Thermoanaerobaculia > Multivoradales > UBA5704 > DATARR01. The sequence continues at coordinate 5,465 of QHVW01000824.1, read as the reverse complement.
GTGCTCGGTTTCGAGCACACGATGGGACCGGATAACTCGGTGACGCCACCGGTCCTGGGCTCTTACAACGACGTCTATTGCGTCATGGGGGAGGGAAGGTCCCGGCCCCCGATGCCGACGCCGCCCGCGGGTCCACCGGCCGGCGACAACTACTGGACGTGGATGGCGCCGCTGGCTTCCGCCGCCTCCCTCTGCGCCTTTCTGCCCGGGTTCCTGGACGATGCCCGCCATGTCGAGCACGCCGGAGCGCTCTCGGGCAGTTTCCGCAGAACCCTACGCCTCAGGGCTCGCGACCTGGACCGGGGAGGAGACACGACCTATCCCGTCGCGCTCGTCGCGAGCGTGCCCGGCGGCGACCTCAGCACCGGCGGTCTTGGGCAGGGGCCACCGCCGGCTCCTTCGGCGTGGGTCGTGGAGCTCAGGCGCGGGGCCGGTTGGGATAGGGGGCTTGGACGTCCCGGCGAAGCGCCGGCAGGCCTCGTGGTGCATTCCCTTCGGCGCATCGATGAGTTTCCGTTGGACGGCAATCCCGACTTCCGCCGTCGGGCGGTCTATGAAGGCGTCTTGCCGCTGCAGCCGGTGCGCCCCGACGCGCCCGATCTCCCCGGCTGGCCCGCCGGCGATGCGGACTCCCGCTTCGGCAATGGCGCCTTTACGGTTCGGGTGGAGGAGGTCGCCGCGGATCTGTCATGGGCGGAAGTCACCCTCGGCGGCGCGCTGCTCGGCCGGGAGAGCGCCGTGACGGGCGACTTTGGAAGGGCGGACGGCGTCGATGGGGAGACGTCGGAAGACGGCTTTGCAAAGCATGTCCCGGTGTTCCTCTGTGGCTTTGGGGACTACAGCTACACCCTCGTTCGGCAGTCGGCCCGCCTGAAGACCGTCGCGACGGCCTTCGGCTACGACCGGCCCACCTTCTCGTGGACCGTCAATGGTGTCGCGATTCCGGCCTCTCCTCCCTTCGCGGTGAAGCCCTCCATCCAGGTCCCCGTCACGGCGCATGATCCACAGCCGAGCGGCGGCGAGGTGGTCATACCCAGAACGGCTCGCGTCAGGTACGAACAGGAATCCAACCATCTGGTCCTGATCGGCGATCCCGCGGACGGCAATTACACGCTCGAGATCGAAGTGACGGCGAAGGAGGGCGCTCCCCTGCGTCAAGCGGCTGCAGGCGATCGATCACCGCTTCTCGAAGAGCCGGCGAGCCGGATTCCGGCGCCTGTTCCGGGTCGACGACCCGGCAGGAGTCAAGATTCTGGTCCTCAACCGGATTCGACAGGGTCTGGAGAGGACAGGCAGCGTAGCCTTGGCGGAGCAGGTTGCCGGCGTCCTGGCGTCGTTGGAATCCGCCAGGGGGCCAGGGATTCGTTGATCTGTGGTTGGACAAACTGCAACCTTTGCGACCAGGTGACCAGCGCCCCAACACCTGCTCTTGCGCCTGCTGACTGACGGCTCCGAGGCTCACTCGCCGGCGAAGACTTCGTCCGCCGTTGACGCCGTCACCGCCCGCGTGAGGAGGCGACTCAAGGTGGCAGTATCGTCGATCGCCGCGAGGGCGGAACGCGCCGCGTCGTCGACCGTCAGGCCGCGAGCCTGAAGGACGGCGAGGATGGAATCTCGCAAGGCTTGCAGTTGCCCCTCGTTTCGGACCTCGTCGAGATCCCGATAACCCTGGCGCTGGAGCAGATTGCGGAAGGTGACGGCGTGAGCGGCCTGGCGGTCGTAAAGTGCGTCCACGGGTATGGGGTTCTGCAGGATCCCCGGCGCGGTGAGCTCCTCGCCGGGACGCACGAGGCGTGGCTCCTGCCCGTTTTCGTGGACCTCGACCCGGCGCGGCCCGGAGAGGTGGACGACCCAGACGATCCTGGTGCCGGCGGCCAGGAGCTCAGAGATCTTGGCCGCGAGCTCTTTCTCATCCTGTCCCGTGTCGCAGTATTCCACCGCCAGGGGCGGCGCTCCCTGCACCCAGCCGGGTGTATTGGGTACGTTGCCGACGGCCACGTCCGGGGCACGTAGCATGTCGGACGAGGGGGAGTATCCGGTATCGATGCCCGCCTCCTCGACCGACGGATCGCTGTCGAGCATCGAGCCACCCTGAAGATTGGCGCGCGATCCCCGTCCGCCTGTGGTCATGCACTGGATGGCATGGCCGTTGGAGAGCTCGTAGGGATCACCCGAGCGGATCTGGTCGGCGCGGAAAGGACCTTTGGAGGAGGGTATGGTCCGGCGCATGGGGTAAGTATACCGCTACTCACCTCTGCGGGTCTACTCTTCTTTCTCCGTATACGATATGATTTGTTCTCGAGACATGCCGGAGGCTGGATCAGGAGCTGACCGCACCGTCTCGGCATGGAGCTGCTATGGCGGCTCTACGAGAGACGACGATGACGGGTCGCTACAATCCGCTACACTGACGGCGAAATGGCGACCATCGTTTTCATGCCGTTCCACTGGGCCGCCAGCATCAACGCGACCTTCGCGCTCGCGCGGCGGCTACAGCGGCGCGGTCACCGGATCCTCTACCTCGGCATCCCGGACATCGCGGCGCGGGTGCGGAGCCAGGGCTTCGAATTCCTCCCGGCGTTCGAGCCGGTCTTTCCCCAAGGTGCGCTCGAGGAACAGTACACGAACGAGGCGAACGGCCGCGCTCTCGGTCTGTCCGATTTCAGGAGACGGGTCCTGGAGACGTGCGCGCTCATGGAACAGGGAGAGATCGAGCGGGCTCTGGGCGCGCTGCGGCCAGACCTGTTCGTCGTGGCCAGCGAGACGCCCTGGATCGGGATCGGCGCGTGGAAGACCGGCGTCCCGGTGATCACTTTTCCCTGCAGCCTGATCTCCGTCTGGGATCCGGCGGTGCCTCCGTTCTCGACCGCGCTGGTTCCTGGCTCAGGCCTGCTCTCACGGCTCCGGACCCGGTGGGCCTGGCGCCGGCTGTTCCTGACGCAGAAGCTGCTGGCGCCCCTCCGCCGCAAGATTTTCGACGACGTCAAGGAATTCGCCAGCCGCTGCGGGTATCCGCTCGCGGCCATCGATTTTCGCGTCGAGACCTGGCCGGTCCTCCAGCTTCCCAATCTGATCTTTTGCCCGCCGGGCTTCGATTTTCCCCGGCAGCGGCCCCCCGCCGGCACGGTGTTCGTCGAGCCCTCCGTGGACACCGAGCGGCGCGACGGCGAGCTCCCCTGGGAGCGGCTGCGCGACGACCGGCCACTCGTCTATTGCGCTTTGGGAACCGTGGCCCCCTTCAAGGTCGCGCGGCAGGCCCTGCCCGTCTATCAGGCCTTTCTCGATGCGCTCGCCCAACGTCCCCACTGGCAGGGCGTCATGGCCATCGGCCGCTACGTGGACGCCGGTGCGCTGCGCTGCCCTCCGAACGTCCTGGTGGTGCCCGAGGTCCCTCAGCTCGAGATCCTGGAGAGGGCCTCGCTGATGGTGACCCATGGCGGGTTCAACAGCGTGAAGGAGTGCATCTTCCAGGGCGTGCCGATGGTGTTGCTGCCGATCTTCTACGACCAGCCGGGCAATGCGGCGCGCGCGGTGCGCCACGGCCTCGGAGTGCAAGGGAGCTTCGCGGGCGCCTCGGCCGCCACGCTGGGAACGTGGATGGACGCCGTGATGAACGATCCTGGCTACAAGGAGCGCGCGCAGCGCATGTCGCGCCTCTTTCGAGACTGGGAAGCCCGCCTGCCAGGGGTCGAGCTCGTGGAGCGGATGGCCGAGCGGCGGTAGCCTCCCCGTCCCCACCCCCGCGGGTAGCCACCCACCCCCACCCTCCCACGCCCCCGTCCCCCTCCCGGCAGGTGTCGCGGCATCTCCAAACAGCCTCTAAAAAGGAGGTTGAGCACATGGAGGTGTCCCGATGGACGGTTCCCGTAGATGGTGCGGTGAGGTCTTCCGGTGAGCGCCGCGGTGGCGGAGCGGGAGGGATTGGGGCTGCGGATCGAGGTCCGGGGGACGGTGCAGGGGGTGGGGTTCCGGCCCTGGGTGTACAGGATCGCCCGGGAAGCCGGGGTCGGCGGGCGGGTCTGGAACGACTCGCGGGGGGTGGAGATCGAGGTGTTCGGGCCCTCCGAGGCCCTGGACGTCTTTTTCGAGCGGCTGCGGACGGAGGCTCCTCCGGCGGCGCTTATTAGGGAGATCCAAACCCGCGAGATCCAATCGAGAGGGATCCCAGGGGAGGCGGTCTCGGATTTCGTGATCGTTCCCAGCGAGGGCGGGGCGGGGGAGCGGAAGGTGTCGATCCCTCCGGACCTCGCCACCTGCCCGGAGTGCGAGCGCGAGATTTTCGATTACCGGGACCGGCGGTACCGGTATGCCTTCACCAACTGCACCAATTGCGGGCCCCGGCTCACCATCGCTCGGGATGTTCCCTACGATCGGGCGTTTACCACCATGGCGGCGTTCACGATGTGCCCCCGGTGCCGCGCCGAATATGAGCGCGTCGAGGACCGGCGCTTCCATGCCCAGCCCAACGCCTGCCCGGTGTGCGGCCCGCAGCTCTGGGCGGTCGATCCGATGGGGGAGCGGCGCGAGGGGAACGATCCGGTCTGCTCGGCGGCCCTCAGCCTGGTGGCCGGCAAGATCGTGGCGATCAAGGGGATCGGCGGCTTTCACCTGGCCTGCAACGCCACGTCGAGCCTCGCCGTCGAGCGCCTGCGCCAGCGCAAGCATCGCGACGCCAAACCGTTCGCCGTCATGGTGCGCGACCTCGCGGCGGCGGAACGGATCGCTTTTCTGGACGACGAGGAGCGCCGGCTGATCGCGTCGGTCCAGCGGCCGATCGTCCTCCTGCGGCGCCGGCCGGATTCGGTGCTGGCGCCCGAGGTGGCCCCGGACAACTCCCTGGTCGGGGTGATGCTCCCGTACTCCCCCCTCCACCATCTGCTGCTCGCCGAGGTCGACCGCCCGCTGGTGATGACCTCGGGAAACCTTTCGGAAGAGCCGATCGTGCACGGCAACGAGGAGGCTCTCGACCGCCTGCGCGAGATCGCTGATCTCTTTCTGTTGCACGACCGCGAGATCGAGAGCCGCTGCGACGATTCGGTGGCGCGGGTGATCGCGGGCGCTCCCCTGGTGATGCGCCGCTCCCGGGGGTACGTGCCGCGGCCGATCGCGCTGGCGCGTCCGTTCGCGCGGCCGGTGCTCGCCTGCGGCGCCCATCTCAAGAATACGGTCTGTCTGGGCGCCGGGGATCTGGCCTATCTCGGGCCGCATGTGGGGGACCTGGAGACGGCGGAGACGTATCGCTCCTATCAGGAATCGATCGCGCGCCTGGAGCGGCTGGTGGGAATCGCGCCCGAGGTGATCGCTCACGATCTCCATCCCCTCTATCTCTCCACGAAATACGCCCTGGAGCGGCCGGAGACGGTGAAGATCGGCGTCCAGCATCATCACGCCCACGTGGCGAGCGCCATGGGAGAGCACGGGCTGGAGGGGCCGGTGCTGGGCATCGCCTTCGACGGCACCGGCTA
>QHVW01000823.1 GCA_003223675.1 Acidobacteriota bacterium | reverse complement strand
CATGCCCCGAGCCGGCGAGCTCAGGGTAAGGGCGGCAGCAGGAACCGGCAGCGAGGGCCAGTGGCTCGGGCGAGGCGGCGATCGAGCGTCGCCAGCGGGAGGTCGCACTGTTCGGCCACCGCAACGTACCAGGCGTCGTAGCTCGTGACGTTGGCCCGGAGCTCCCAGACCCGCTCCGCAAACGGAGTGAAGGGGACCATCTCGAGGTCGAACAGGTGAAGATCACGGGCAGCGGCGCCGGCTTCCACCCGGTTGAGCCGGCCCTCAATCTCGAGCCGGCGGAGGATGTTCGTAGCCTCGACGAGAGCCAGATGCGGCGCGACCAAGCCGCCGGCGCGCACCACATCCTCAGCCCACCTTCCTTCCTCGCCCGCATCCGACGTGGCGGCGACCAGGAGCGAAGCGTCGACGACTGCGCTCACCGTCGATCCGCGTTACGATGGGCCAGGATCTCCTCCGGGGAGAGCCTGGTTCCCGCCGTCGCCTTGCGCTCCCGGATCCGCTCGAGCACCTTCTGGACCGGCGGACGGACGGCCAGACGTTCGAGCTCGGCACGCAAGTATTCCTGCATCGACTTACCCTGAAGGGCCGCCCGCGCGGCAAGCTCATCTCTCACCGCGTCCGGCACGTCACGGATCGTGATCTGCACGCTCATGCTTGCAGAATAACACTGCTGACTGCAAAATGCCAGCACGGCTTCCGTCGAATGCTACCCCAGCTCCCGCACCCGCCGCACCCCCAACCGCTCCCGCAACGCCAGCATCAGCTCCGCCGTCGCCAGCGCGTCCCACAGCGCATGGTGGTGGGGATAGACCGGCAACCCCAAAGTCGCCCGCGCTCCGGGGAGCGAAGCCGAAAAAGGTTTCGGATGCGGCTCGAAGCGCTGGCGGCGGTGCTCCCATTTCACCACCAGACGCACGGTGTCCACCACCCTGGGACGCGGCCAGCCCCGGCCCGCGCGGCGAAAGCCCCGGCGCAGGAAGCCGAGGTCGACCGCGGCCTGATGGAGCACCAGCACCCCTTCGCGCAGGCGGACGTCGATCTCCGGCAGCACCTCCTCCAACGCCGCCGCCGCCGCGAGCTCGGCCGGCAGGATGTGATGGGCGCGGATCCCCTCCACCGAGAGGCCGGCGAGGTCCCGGGGGCGAACCAGCCGATAGAGGCGCTCGCCGTAGCGGATCACGCCGCCGCGGATCGGCACCATGCCAATAGAAAGGATTTCATCCCGCTCCGTCTCCAGCCCCGACGTCTCGAGATCGAGCGCCCAGTAGACGGCGGAATCCCAGGGGGGCGAGCCGAAGAGCACGGCGGCCCTCAGCCCAACCGGTCCGTGTTGAACCGCAGCGCCACCGCCGCCTGCATCTCGCGCACGGCCAGGAAGACCTCCTTGAGCTGGATCCGCTCCAGCGGCGAGAGGGCCTCCAGCGGCACCTTGTTCCCGGGGGTTTTCCCTTCCCGCAGGGCCTGGAGCTGGCCGCGCAGCCGCAGCCGCTGGAGGAAGCGGAAGGCCTCCTCGAGCGTGGACGCCCCCTCGCGGCTCAGGCTCCCCGCCCGGGCCGCAGCCTCCAGCCGGTCCAGCGTGGAGCGGGACGGCGAGCCGGCCTCCAATCCAACCAGGCGCGCCAGGCTGACGATCGGCAACAGACCGCCCTTCTTGAGATCGACGCCCCCTTCCTCTTCCCGGATATGGCGCAGCAGCCCCAGCGGCGGGTCCTGCCCCACCGCCGCCTTCGCCAGATGGGCCAGGAAGAGCTTCTCGCGCCCGGCCAGCCGCAGCAGATCCTCCAGGGGTTCGAGCGACAGATCGCCGTGCACCGCCCGGAAGTCGAAGAAGTTCGCGGCCGAGAGCATCGCCTGGGGGTCCGGCGTCTCGATCCACCTCCGGAACAGCGCCTCCCAGCCGGCGAGCGGCCGGTGCCAATTCGTGGCCATGTAGCCGCCCGCGCAACGGGGGATGCCGGCGGCGAGCAGCCCGCCCACCACCCGCTCGGCGAGCGCGCCGCACCAGGCCGCGGCCGCGGGAGTGTCGTCGCCATAGACCAGGGCGGTGTCCGGATCGCTGAGCAGGGTCTGCTCCATCCGACCCTCGGAGCCGTGGACGATCCAGGCGTAGGGGGTGGGCGGCGGGCCCAGCGTCTCCTCCGCCAGGAAGAGCAACCGGCCGAGCAGGGCGTCGTTCACCCGCGCCACCACGCGGCCGATCGTCTCCGCCTCCACCCCGGCCCAGAACAGCGCCTCGACCACCCCGGCGAGCTCGCGGGCGTAGCCGGCCAGATCCCGCTCGTCCGCGATCCGCCGCACGGCCCCCAGGAGATGAAGAGGGCTCTTCGCCTGCAGCCGCACCAGATCCGTATCGGTGACCAGACCGACGATCCGCCCCTCCTCCTCCACCGGCGCGTGATGGATGCCGTGCTCCAACAGGAAGAGCAGCGCCTCGAGCAGCGACGCCGACGCCGGCAGCGTGCGCACCGGGCTGCTCATGGCCTCGCGCACCGGCGTCGCGGGCCCGCGCCCTTCGGCGAGAACCCGGTTGCGGAGATCGCGGTCGGTGAGGATGCCCAGCGGATTCTCTCCATCCTGCACCAGCACCGAGCTGACCCGCGCCGCCCGCATGGCCCGCGCCGCCTCGCCGGCCGTGGCCGTGGGGGGGACCGCCACCGGCGGCGCCGTCACCAACCGCCGGATGGGGGTGGCGAGCTCCGGGCCGATCGGCAGAGGCTCGGCCGCGGCGGAGTCCCGCAGCCGTCCGGCGAGATCCTGGAGGAAGAACCGGGAAAACCCTGGCACCTCCATCAGCCGCTCGAACACCGGCCCGGGGATCAGATACGCCAGCGTGTCCTCGGCCGCGACCACGTCCACATGAGGGCTCGCCTGGCCGATCAAGGACGGGAACCCGAAGCACTCCCCCTCCTCCACCGGCTGCGCCGTCCCCCCCTCCCGCTCCAGCCGCACCGCCCCCTTGCGCACCACATACAGATGCCGGCTCGGCTCCCCGCCCCGTTTCAGAATGACGCTGCCGCGCGGAAAATAGGCGATCTCCAACCCCTGCTCCACCCGCCGCATCCCCTCGGGACCGAGGTGATCGAAGGGAGGCAGCCCGCGCAGGAACGCGATGGGATCGAGGGCGGCCGAGGGCTCGGTCAAAGGGGGCTCCTTCCAGGCAGGCCCGATCTTAGCGCGTCCGGGGCGGGCAGAGCTGGGAGCGGCGAAACAGGGCCGGCAGATGGGGTCCCCCTCACCTCGAATACCCCCTCCCTCGCCCGGCCGGTGAGGAGGGGGAGGGGGTCCTACTTGGATTCAATTGTCAATGAGCACCCAGGAGGTCCTGGAGACCTCCCTTCCGTCTCTCTCCCAGCCTCTGGGGCCGGGAGGATAATGCTGCTGGAGA
>QHVW01000822.1 GCA_003223675.1 Acidobacteriota bacterium | reverse complement strand
CCGCCAGCGGCTGACCCTCGGCGACGGCCGGGTGCTGGTGACCACGGCGCCCCTCTATCAGAAGAAGATCGCCGAGATCCGCCGGGACCTCTCCGGCCTGCGGCACGTGCTGCTGGTGGGAGGGAGCGTGGAGATCCCCGGCACCTGGAGCTTCCAGGCGCTGCTCGACGCGGCGTCGGACCGCTTTGAGATCCCGCCCACCGGCCCCGAGGAGATGGCCCTTCTCCACTTCACCAGCGGCACCACGGGGAAGCCGAAGGGGGGCGGTACACGTGCACGGCGCCGTGGTGGCCCATCACGCCACCGGCAGCTACGTGCTCGACTTCCATCCGGACGACGTCTTCTGGTGTACGGCCGATCCCGGCTGGGTGACCGGCACGTCCTATGGAATCATTTCGCCGCTCACCCACGGCGTCACCAGCGTGGTCGACGAGGGGGATTTCGACGCCGAGCGCTGGTACGGCATCCTGCAGGATCAGAAGGTCACCGTCTGGTACACGGCGCCCACCGCGGTGCAGGTGCTGATGACGGTGGGAGTCGAGATCCCGAAAAAATATGATCTGAGCGCCCTGCGCCACGTGGCCAGCGTGGGCGAGCCGCTCAACCCCGAGGCGGTGGTCTGGGGGGTGGAGGCGCTCGGGCGGCCGATCCACGACAACTGGTGGCAGACGGAGACCGGAGCGATCATGATCGCCAACTTCCCGGCCATGGACGTCAAGCCGGGCTCGATGGGCCGGCCGGTGCCGGGGATCGAGGCCGGGATCATCCGCCGCACCGGCGACACGGTCGAGGAGGTCCGCGAGCCGGACGCCATGGGCGAGCTGGCGCTGCGCCCCGGGTGGCCGTCGATGTTCCGCGGCTATCTGGGGGAGGAGGAGCGCTATCGAAAGTGTTTCGCGGGAGGATGGTATCTGAGCGGCGACTTGGCGCGGCGGGACCGTGAGGGTTATTTCTGGTTCGTGGGCCGCTCGGACGACGTGATCAAGTCCTCCGGCCATCTGATCGGTCCGTTCGAGGTGGAGAGCGTGCTGATGGAGCATCCCGCCGTGGCCGAGGCCGGGGTGATCGGCAAGCCCGATCCGGTGGCGGGCGAGATCGTCAAGGCCTTCGTCTCGCTGAAGGCGGGCTTCACCGCCGGCGAGGAGCTGCGCCGCGACCTGCTGGCCCACGCCCGCCGGCGTCTCGGCGCCGCCGTGGCCCCCAAAGAGATCGATTTCCTGCCCGAGCTGCCCCGCACCCGCAGCGGCAAGATCCTCCGCCGCCTGCTCAAGGCGCGGGAGCTGGGTTTGCCGGAGGGGGATTTGTCGATGTTGGAGAGGTAGGCCTCATCACCCCGTCCTCTTCTTTCATCGCTCTCCCCTACCCTCTCCCGACTGGGACAGAACGGCCGGAGAGCATCATACGGTTGCATTTATTTAGAAGTTGGCATATCGTTTTGTTAGAGGCGCCTGATGGAAGGCATCTCCGTAAGAGGAGAAGTGTAATGCGCATTTACTTGGTCTGTTTCACAGTGCTCGCGATAATGTCTCCCTTGGCCGCTACTGCTGGTACCTGTTACGATCAATGCAACATCAACTTACAAAATTGTGAGTACGGTTGCGTCAAGTGCGATCGCTGCGAGAGTGGCTATGATACGTGCATAAATTACTGCAATACCCGCGACTCTGACGGCGATGGAGTTGTAGATAGCAGCGATAACTGTTATCAGACGTACAATCCAAACCAAGCGGACTGCGATGGCGACGGAATTGGTGACGCTTGCGATTCTCAGGACAATGGTTGGAATGTTTCCCAAGTAGGCGCTCGGTACTGCGCCTACGAATCCGCCCTAAAGTGGAATGGTCGAGAGATTAGACTCTATACCAGGAACCTGTATCAGAGCGCATGCACGGGTGCGGTCTGTTACAAACGGATTCAACAGAAAACGTTCAACTGCGGCTGGTACTCCGAGAGCGAGGACTATGATTGCTGCAAGCTCACGATATGCGGAACTACTTCTGGACCGTGCTCCCCCTGTGATGATGCCTGGTACGGCAACTGTTCGATGGGATATCCATATTGCTCCTTCTGAGAACGAGCGGCGAGCCGGGGAACGTGCTTACGTAAGCAGCTAGTTCCCCGGCCCCCAACCTGAGCCCGGGGGCTGTGACCGGCTGCACGAGAAGACCGCCGCCCAACTCGCGCCACCCTCCCGAGATCGCCGCCCTACCCCTGCACCACCACCGTGCTCGCCTGCGGGCCCTTGTCCCCCCGCTCCTCGTGGAAGCGGACCTTCTGGCCCGGCTTGAGGGCGTTGAAGTCGTCCGCGGGCAGGCTGTTGCGGTGGAAGTAGAGCTCCCGCGAGGGTTGCTCGAGGGTCTCGATGAAGCCGTAGCCCTGCTCGGCGAACAGGCGGGCGACGCGCCCCACGCTCGGGGGCTCGTGGCGCTTGACCTCGACCCGCCGCACGCGCGCGGCCTCCTCCAGTTGGCGGCGGGCGGCGTCGAAGGCGTTGCGGACCCCCACCCGCATGTCCGCGCTGGACTGGCGATTGACCACCAGGGGCTCGCAGCCGGGCATCCGCACGTCGATCTGGACCTTGAACGGCGCGCCAGTCCGATGGTGGCGGCCGGGCCCCCGGACGATCACGGAGCAGCTCACCAGGGCCGGAAAGAAGCGCTCCAATTGGACGGCGCGCTTGCGGATCAGAGCTTCCACCGGGGCGGTCAGATCGAAGTCGTGCGCGGTGATGCTGAGCGGCTTTTCCATGATCTCCTCCTGGACCCGAGGTCCTTGGCTGACTTCAATGTAGGGCTGGCCACGCCCTGGACGCACCGGCCAGGGGGGTGGGGGACGGCCCGCGCGTGGGGGTGGGGAGAGTCTCTCAATCCTCCACGAAGTCCTCCGCGAACCGCAGGAACGCCTCGACGTCCGCGAGGTTCGAGGCCAGCCCCAGCGAGACCCGCACGGCGCCGGTCCCCTCGTGGTGGATGCAGTGGCGGAAATCCTCGTAGGTCATGACGTCCGCCGCCTTGCGGAAGCAGGTGACCAGCTCGTCGCGGCCGAGCCCCAGGGCGAGCTCTCCCGCTCCGGGGTTGCAGAAGCAGCCGGTGCGCAGGGAGATCCGGCGGTGGTTGGCGACCTCCTCCACCTGACGATGATCGACGAGCTGGCCTCGCGCGGCGCGGAAGTTGAAGGCGAGGGTGCCGCCGCGCCGGTCGGCCGTCTTCGGGCCGTAGAGGGCGAGCAGGGGGACGCCGTTGCCGTGGCGCAGGGCCTGGAGCCGCTCGAGGAGCCAGCCGGTCAGGCAGCGCACCCGCTGATGGATGGTCTCGATCCCCGCCTTCTCCAGGAAATCGAGCCCGATCTCCACCGCCGGCAGCGTGAGATAGCTCGGCGTGCCGTCCTCGAACGCGGCGGCGCCTTGAGCCAGGGCGTGGCGGTCGGCCTGCACCGAGGCGACGGCGATGGTCCCGCCCGCGAACCAGGGGCGATGGAGCTTCGCCAGCGCCGCCTTGCGGGCGATCAGGGCACCGACTCCGGTGGGGTAGCCGAACATCTTGTAGAACGAGAGCGCCACGAAATCGGGGTGCCAGCGCGACAGGTCGAGCCGGTTGGTAGGCACGAACGCCGCGGCGTCGAGGAGCACGTCCCAACCCTTGGCCTGCGCCTTTTCGATCCACTCCAGCGGGTGCTGCGCCCCCGAGAAATTGGACTGTGCCGGAAAGGCGAAGAGGTGGTGCCCGCCCGGCCGCGCGCGATCGAGGAAGCGGTCGAGGACCTCCTCCTGGACCCGCATCCCCGGCGGCTCGACCGGCACGTAGGTGGTGCGCGCGCCGTGGACGCGGTCGAACTCGCGGATGCCGTTGACCGAGTTGTGATTGTCGAAGGTGAGCAGGAATTCGTCCCCCGGCGCGAACGGAT
>QHVW01000820.1 GCA_003223675.1 Acidobacteriota bacterium | reverse complement strand
TGACCTCGCCGGGACGGATGACGTTCTCCTCCCGCAGCATGGCCAGCTTGTTGTCGTCGATCGGCAGCCGCACGCCGAGCAGCGAGGCCGCCTGGGCACCGAGCGAGGCGAGAGCGGACGGCACGGGGACGCGCACCGGATCGCGGCCGGTCAGGCGGGCCAGCCGGTCGAGGAGGTCCTGCATGGTGGTGACCTCGGGCCCGGCCAGCAGCAGCACCCGGCGATTCAGATCGCGGCGGGTGACGGCGAGGGCCAGGGCCGCGCCGAGGTCCTCGGAGTAGATCGGCTGGAACGGCTGATCGCCCGCGTCGATCACCGGCGCGGCCGGCGACGAGCGCACTACCTGCAGGAGGAAGGAGACGACCTCGTCGCCGGGGCCGTAGACGTTGCCCGGCCGGCAGATCAGCCACTCGCCGGGATAGGCCTCCACCAGCCCCTCGGCCCGCAGCTTGGAGGCGTGGTAGTCCGATCCGCCGCGCTCGGCGCCCAGAGAGGAGACGTAGACGAGCCGTTTCACCCCCGCCCGCTCCCCCTCCTGGAGGAGGTTCGCGGTGCCATGGACGTTGACGTTCTCGAACGTCAGCTCCGGCGGGCGCTCCTCGGCGATGCCGGCGATGTGGAGGATGGCGTCGCACCCCTCCGCCGCTCCCGTGACCTCTTGGGAGGAGGAGACGCTCCCTTTCCACGTCTCGACCTCCCCCCGCCAGCGCGCCGCGTCCTCCGCGGCATGCCGCGAGAAGAGACGCACCGAATTTCCTCCGGCCAGCAACGCGCGCACCGCGGCGGTGCCGACGACCCCCGTTCCTCCCGTGACCAGGACTTTCATGGCTGATCTCCTTTGTTGGATTTGAGGACCGCCTTCGCCGCGTAGTAGCCGCACATGCCGTGCACGCCGCCCGTGGGCGGGGTGCTCGCCGAACAGATGTAGACCCGCGGATCCGGGGTCGAGTAGGGGACCAGGCGCGCCACCGGGCGGGTGAAGAGCTGCGCCAGCGTGGCGGCGCCGCCGTTGATGTCCCCGCCGATCAGATTGGGGTTGTAGGCTTCGAGCTGGGCCGTATTCAGGGTGTGCCGGGCCAGCACCACGTCCCGGAAGCCGGGCGCGAAACGCTCGATCCGGTTCTCGACCAGCTCCGTGAAATCGGCCGTCGAGCCGTGGGGGACGTGGCAATAGGCCCAGGCCGTGTGCTGGCCCGCGGGCGCCCGCGTGGGGTCGAACAGGGTCGCCTGCCCGACCAGGGTGAAGGGGCGGGTGGGATCGCGGCCCTCCCATGCCGCCCGCTCCGAAGCCGCCACGTGCTCGATGGGGCCACCGAGGTGGACCGTTCCGGCCCGGCGGCAGGCCTCGGCCCGCCAGGGGATCGGCTCC
>QHVW01000821.1 GCA_003223675.1 Acidobacteriota bacterium | reverse complement strand
GCCGGCTACCTGGGCGGCAACGACCGCTTCGACCAGGCCGTGGGCGCTTTCGCCCTCGCCTACGCCGATCAGACCGAGCGGGACCACGCGGCGCTCGTCAAGGCCGTGAAGGCCGGCCGGATCCGGGCCGATCTGGACGAGGCGCGGTGAAAGGGCGGCCCGGATCTCCGCTAGAATCTCCCGTCCATCGATTTTCGCCAGGAGATCCCATGAAGAGAGCTCTCATCGCCATCCTCACCCTTCTCGCCTTCTGCCAGATCGTGGGGGCTGCCAAGACCGCCACCCCCAAGGGGTCCGCCCAGGGGGATCTGATCCCCAAGGCCAAGGCCTTCTTCCAGCACTACGTCGAGCTGGAGCACGCGTTCGACCCGGCGATCGCCGATCTGTACTCGGACGACGCGGTGATCAAGAACACCCAGTACCGGGCGGACGGCAAGATCGTCCCGTTGACGAAGCCGGTCGCGAAGTACAAGCAGGTCCTGCGGGATTACATGAAGACCAAGGCCCGCCAGATCGGCGACGTCAGCAACTACAGCAACGACACCTACAGCGTGGAGGGGGGCAAGGTGCGCATCAAGGTCACCCGCTACTCCTCGATCGAGAAGGTCTCGAGCCCCGTCTCCATGCTGGTCGGCCCCGACGCGACGGGGAAGTGGCTCATCTACGAGGAGCTCAGCGAGTCGCACCAGAAGCGCTGATGGCACCGGTCCTCGAGACCCCCCGCCTCGCCCTGCGCGAGATGTCGCTCGACGATCTGGGCTTCGTCGCCGCGATGCTCGGCCATCCGGAGGTGATGCGCTTCTATCCCAAGGTCTATTCGCGGGACGAGGCGCGGACCTGGCTCGAGCGCCAGCGCGAGCGCTACGCGCGGGACGGGCACGGCCTCTGGCTGGCCGAGGATCGCGCCACGGGGGAGCCGGTGGGGCAGGTGGGGCTGCTCACGCAGCTCGTCGACGGGGTGAAGGAGCCCGAGATCGGCTACCTGATCCACCGCCCCTTCTGGCGCCGGGGGCTGGCGAGCGAGGCCGCGCTGGGGGTCCGGGCCTGGGCCTTCGACACCCTGGGCCATCCGCGCGTCATCTCGCTGATCCGCCCGGAGAACCTCCCCTCCCAGGGCGTGGCCCGGAAGCTGGGCATGACGCCGGAGAAGCGCACCCGGATCTTCGATCTGGAGCACATCGTGTTCGCGGTGCGGAAAGCGGCAGATACTCCGGGTTGAGGTCGGCCATCAGCGCGCCGCTGCCGTTCTCGCAAGGCGGTCGAGGGTCTGGGACCACTGGGACTCAGAGCCTGCACGACCTTGGCGGGCCGCCGCGCGGGCTTCCCGGACAAACCGCTCGACCTCGGCCGGATCTCTCATCCAGACGAGCCGTCCCCCATCGAACACATGCGCCTGGTGAGAAAGGCTGCTCTCGCGCAGCATCCGCAGGTCGACTCCGTGACCGGTTGCCCGTTCCAGGCGGTCCATGAGCTTCGCCTGAGCGGACCAGTCGAGAGGATTCTCAGGGCTGTCCAGGACCGCAATGTCGAGATCGCTGTCGGACCGGAAGAGCCGGCTCAGGGCGCTGCCATACAGGAAGACTGCCAGGATCTTTCCCGCGCTCTCGCTCTCCGAGATCCGCCAGATGATGGCGGCAATCTCGTCGACCCTCCGGGCGACAACCGTATCCGTCATATCCACGAGGAGATTATAGGCCAGGGATATCTACCCCGGCTTGACCGCCGCCTCCAGCCGCTCCCGGGCCTCCTCGCGCAGGCCGGGCTCCTCCTTGCGGCCGAGCGCCTCGACCTGGCCCCGCAGGGACGCCACGGCCTCCCTCTCCTCGGCCTCGCTCAAGGGGAGCTCGTCCGTCTGTACGTCCACCGGCGGCACCGCTCCCAGGCTCTCGGCGGTGCTGCGGACGACCGTGGTCCAGCTCCAGCGCTTGAGGAGGGAGCCGGGGAGCATCGCCAGGGCGTCGGGCAGGGTCGCCGGCCGGTCGCAGGTCTCCACCTCGAAGCGGAGGTCGTTCCCGGGCGCGCCCACGAAGCGGAAGGCCACCGAGCCGGCGAGCGGATGCCCGGCCACGGTCACGAAGGTCATGGCGGTATTCGTGACCTCGGCCACCCGCACCTGGACGTTGCCGCGCAGGGGGAGGCCGAGCGTCAACACCCCCCCAGCCTCCAGTTGGGACGATGCCGCGGGCTCGCCGGCGTCG
>QHVW01000819.1 GCA_003223675.1 Acidobacteriota bacterium | reverse complement strand
TGGATGGCGGCGTCCTTCTCCGAGACCTTGTGGTAGAGGGCCTGGATGGCCGCCAGGCTCACGCCCGCCGCGTCGAGGGGCGCGATGTGCCGGTCGTCGGGCCCGAGGCCGAAGGCGGCGGCGAAGTCCTGGGCCATCGGCCCGAGGTGCTGGACCGACGCCTCATCTCCCTTGTAGTGCCAGGTCGCGATCGGCAGGCTGGCGACCTTCGCCAGCACCTCCTCCGGCTCCACGCCGACGATGTCCGTCTTGGTGGTGCGATCGGAGTTCTGGGTCAGCGTGCCGGAGATGACCATGTTGCCGGTGTTGGTGAGCGACATCTCGACCCCCGTATGGGCCTGCTCGTCGACCACGAACGAGGAGCCGCTGGTGCCGAACGTCCACCGCGTGGGATCGCTCGTGTCGTCCAGGACGAGGATCGTGCCGCCGTTGTTGCGCAGCTCGAGCAGCTCGCGCGGCGAGGTCGTCCCGCTGCTCTCCTGGATCAGCTCCTTGGTGGTGCCGTCGCTGCCGCTGACGTGCAGCTTGTTCGACGGCGAGGCCGTGCCGATGCCCACGTTGCCGCTGGCGTTGATGTCGATGCTGCTGGTGGGCGCGCCCGGCCGGATGCGGAAGGGGAGGCGCGAGCCGCCCGTCACGTCGCGGACGAAGAAGTTCGCCTCGTTGCCGGCGATGTCCCAGGTCTGCGCCGTGAAGCCGCCGGAGTTGTTCTGCTCCAGCCGCATGGCCGGCGTGTTGCTGGTGGCGACGTGGATGTCGAGCACCGGCGTGCTCGTGTGCAGGCCCAGCCGGCCCGTCGAGTCGACGAAGACCGAGTTGGTCGGCGCGCTGCCGGTGACGGTGAACGGCACCGTGGCGGCGGTGATGTCCTCGATCGAGAACTTGTTGGCGCCGCCGCTGGCCGAGTCGTTCGCCGTCAGTTGCCAGTCGTGGTTCGGGAAGCCCGTCCCCGTGCTGGTGTCGTCGAACTTGATGCGGGTGTTGTTCTCCTTGAGCCGGATGGTGTCGAAGCCGAAGCTCTCGTTGTTGACGCAGTCGAGGCCGATGCAGGCGCTCCCCTGCACGATCAGGTCGTCCGCGATCACCTGGTCCTTCACCGGCAGGCCCGTGGGCTTGCCCGCCGCCGCGGCCTTGACCGGCGGCTCCGGTCTCGGCTCGACCGCGTCCGGGGCGACCAGCGCCCCCGCCACCACCCGGAAGGTGCCGGACTGCACCAGATCCCCGGACGGCAGCCGGCCCGCCTTGCGCAGCCGCTCGACCGTCGCGTCGCTGCCCGAATTCCGCGCCGCCGCCAGGGCCCGGTGGGCCGCCCCGTCGATGGCCGGGACGACGCGCAGCTCATAGACGTACGAGCCGTCGGCGGCTCCCGCGGGCAGCTCGAAGACCGGCGCCTGCCCCGCCGCGAGCTCCTGGCGGATGACCTCGCCGTCCGGCTTCGAGATCGTCAGCACCAGGCTGTCGTAGCTCACCTGCGGGTCCCAGTGGACCAGTGAGGGTGTGATCTGGACCCGCGCCACCTGCCCGCCGAGCGCAGGCAGGGCCAGGACCACCATAAACAGAGCCAACATGAGCAAAGACTTCAAGACCTTCGTCATGATCTCCCTCCTTTTCCCTAGGTTGTTAGGGCTATTACAACCCACAAATGTTACACCCTCAGGAGGGTCAATGGGGAGCCCCACCGAGCGAATCACCGATACGATCGTCCCTTTTACGTTTTCTTTACTCGTCCGGGAGGCTCCTCCGGATCTCGCCGACCAGCGCCTCGACTTGCGTCTCCTGGCTCAGGCGCTCCGCCTCGCGGTCGTCCGGGCTCCGCTCGACGCCGAAGTGGTCGAGGAGGCTCTGGACCTTCTGGAGCAGCTTGGTCGTCTCCTGCTCCGCGAGGAGGTCGATCTGGAGGTTGAGATGGGCGCGCTGGTTCGCCTGCCGGCTCATCCGGTTCTGGCTGACCAGGACGAAGATGGCGAGCAGCACCCCCTCCGCCGAGACGATCAGCGTCAGGATGCCGAACGGGAAGGGGTCGAACGGCTTCAGGGGGGTCCACCCCAGGTTCACCACGCACCAGACGGCGAACAGGAGCAGGTGGAAGATGACGAACGACATCGTCCCCATCCAATGGGTAAAAAGGTCGCTGACCCGCTCGCCCAGGCTCCGGCTCTCCATCGAAGCCTGCTCGAGGCGGACGACTTTCTCGATGTTCTTGCGGGCGGACTCTACGGTGGCCCGGGAGCCCGAGTCGGGTGGGCTTGCCATCACGCCCGGTGCTTGCGAGCTCTGTGCCTACGAGGAGGTCCGCTGCCGCACGGCCTCATAGAGCACCGCCGCCGCCGAGGTGGCGATGTTGAGCGAGCCGACCTGGCCGCGCATGGGGAGGCCGATCATGCGGTCGCAGAGCTGGCGGGTGCGGGAGCGCAGCCCCTTCTCCTCGCCGCCGAAGCAGAGCACGACCTTGCCGGAGAGGTCGACCTCCCACGGCGGATCGCCCGCGGGGTCGGTCCCATAGACCCAGAATCCCGCGGCCTTGAGACGCTCGATCTCGGTCCCCGAGTTGGTGATGCGCTCGACCTCCAGCCATTCGGTGGCTCCCGCCGAGGTCTTGGCGACCGTGGGTGAGACCGGGGCGGAGCCGCGGTCGCGGATCATCACCCGGCCGGCCCCCGCCCCCTCGCAGACGCGGAGCACGGCCCCGAGGTTGCGCGGGTCCTGGACGTCCTCCAGCAACACCACCAGGTCGGGGTCCCCGCCGGCCGCCGGCACGGCGGCCCCGGCCCGCACCTCGGCGGCCATGCCGTTGTGGGCCGGACCGGCGATCTCGGCGAGCGCCCGCTCCGGCACCACCTCGAACGGCACCCGGTGGCGCCGGCAGGCCTCCGCGATCTCCTCCCGCCGCCGCCCCGCCCGCGCCGCGCTCACCAGCACCCGCGCGATCTCGTGCGGCCGGTGCCGCAGAGCCTCGCGGACGGGGTGGTAGCCGTAGAGGAACATGGGGAAGGGGGAACACGGACGGACACCGACGGACAGGGACGAGCACGGACGAACAGGAAGGCCAGGACGTTTGTGTCAGCCCGTGCCGGTCCGTGCGCGTCCGTGTTCTTCTACACCTCCATGATCTGCTGCTCTTTCTTCTGCAGGGCGGTCGAGATCTCGCCGATGTAGCGGTCGTGGAGCTTCTGGACCTCGTCGAGGCCGCGGCGCTCGTCGTCCTGGCTGACCGTCTTGTCCTTCTCCATCTTCTTGAGCTTGTCGTTGCCGTCGCGGCGCGCCTGGCGGACGCCGTTCTTGGCGTGCTCGGAGAGATCGTGGGCCTTCTTGACGATCTCCTTGCGGCGATCCTCGGTGAGCGGCGGCACCGGGATGCGGATCACCTTGCCGTCGGACGACGGATTCAGCCCCAGGTCGGACTTCATGATCGCCCGCTCGATCGCCTGGCTCTGGCTGGGATCGTACGGCTGCGCCACGATCATCGTCGCGTCGGCCACTGACATGTTGGCGACCTGGTTCAGCGGTACCTGGCTGCCGTAATAGTCGACGGTGACCCCCTCCAGGATCGCCAGCGAGGCGCGCCCGGTGCGCAGGTGCTTCAGCTCGTGATGGAAATGGTCCAACGCGTGCTTCATGTGCGTCTCGACTTCCTTGAACAGCTCTTTCACGTCCATGGTCCCTCCTGCCTGGCCGCAAGCGCGTCCGGCCCCCGGAGAAAATCTTCCCCCGGCCGTCGCACGGGTGTCAAATTTAGGCGCGGCCCAGGTTTGACCTAGCCGCGGACGATGGAGCCGACCCGCTCGCCCAGGACGACGCGGCGGATGTTCCCCTGGGTCGCCAGGTCGAAGATGGCGATCGGGATGCCGTTGTCCCGGCAG
>QHVW01000818.1 GCA_003223675.1 Acidobacteriota bacterium | reverse complement strand
CGGGCGCGGCCGTCGGCGGCGGTGCCGGCGCTGCCACGCAGGGGACGGCGAAGCTCCGGTGGCCGTTCTTGCCGACGCTGCGGACGGCGAAGTACTCGTTGTCGGTGCTGGTGTTTTCCAGCACGACCTGGCCCGGCCGGTCGACCTTCCGCAGGACGTGCCAGCGGGCGTCGGTGGTCTCCCTCTGAAGCAGCTCAAATCCCTGGCGCTCAGGGTCGTCCTCGGCCTCGATGGTGATCTTGGCGGACGGAGTCACGGCGCCGGAGAGGACGGCGGCCTTTGGGGGTGCCGGGGCCGCGGCCAGCTCGCCCAGGAGGAGCTGGTCGAGCGCCGCCACCTCGGTGACGAAGGGGAAGTCCATGTACTGGATCAGGTCGCCGTACTGGACCCCCTTCTCCATCCGGACGTCCTGGTGCTGGTGATCGTAGACCTCCAGCGGCTCGGTGACGCGGAGGGCCGGCAGGCCGGCCTCGGCGAAGGGCATGTGATCGCCGCCGCGGCCGAAGCGGTCGCGCCGGAAGACCAGGCGCACCCGCTGGGGCCCGGCGAGCTCGTCGAGGCGGCGGGCCATCTGGCGGCCGGGCGAGTCGACGCCGTCCGGTCCCCCTTCGCTGAAGACGCGCGGCCGGCGGTCCTTGGAGCCGTTGGTGGCGCCCACGATGTCGTCGGTGATCATCCCGCCCACCTGGTATCCCTGCTGGGCCAGCCACTCCTTCATCCGCCGGGAGCCCAGGAGGCCCTGTTCCTCGCCCGCCACGGCGGCGAAGACCAGGGTGGCCCGGTAGCCGCCCGGCTTCGCGGCCATCGCCTGGGCGGAGAGGATGGAGACGATCACCCCCGAGGCGTCGTCGTCCGCTCCGGGCGCGTCGGACTTGGCGTCCATCACGTCCGAGGCGCGCGAGTCGAGGTGGCCGGACATCACGTAGGCGGTCTTCCTGCGCAGCGGATCGGTCCCTGCGAGGACGGCGTAGACGTTCTCCATGTGCACCGGCACGTTGCCCGTGCGCTGGTTGGACGTCTCGTACTTGTCGACGATCACCTGCAGCCGGCCGCCGGTCCGCGCGGCGATCTCGTTGAGCCGCCGCACCACCACGTCGCGCCCGCAGCCGATCCCCCGCTTGGGATCGGTCCAGGACGACAGCGAGCTCCGGGTGCCGCAGCCGACCAGCTCGGTGTCGACGGCCCGGGCCTCCTCGGCGAGGTTGGAGGGCGGCGGCGCCGCGAGGACGGGAGCGGCCGGGAGGGCCGTCAGGAGGGCGGGGAAGACGAAGGCGCGCAACGAGGACATGCGGGCTCCTTTCGATGTGCGCGGTGCATCTTACAGTAGTCTCCACAAGGGCTCATGGGTACAATGAACGGGCGGCTGGACCTGCGGAGAGGATTACAGGATGACGACACGATTGGCGAAGGCGTTCGAGGAAGCAGCCCGGCTACCGGACGAAGTCCAGGATGAGATCGCGGAACGGCTGCTCGAGGAAATCGCGGGAGAGGAGCGCTGGGACGAGACCTTCGCGAAGACTCCCGACCTCCTGGAGAAGCTCGCCGACAAAGCGCTGAAGGACTTCAAAGCCGGCCGTACCCGGAAGATGGGTTTCGACGAGCTGTGATCTCACACCTGACGGAGGGCTTCAGGGAGCGCTTCCAAAGACTGCCTGAAAGAATACAGCGGACGGCGAAGAAGAACTATCTGCTCTGGAAGCAGGCTCCGTCTCACCCCAGCCTCGAATTCAAACGAGTCCATCCAATACGGCCGATCTACTCCGTGCGGGTAGGCATCGGCTGGAGAGCTGTCGGCCTTCGAGAGGGAGACGTCATGCTGTGGTTCTGGATCGGCTCCCATAATGACTATGAAAAATTGATCGACCAGCTTTGACGGCCCCACCCGTCCATGCGCGCGGCCCCACCCCGCCGGCCGGGCCGTGCGTCCGCCCGCGGGCCTAGCCTTGGACAGGGACGGCCCTCGCGGCCGTTCCTCTTCAAGAGGAGGATGCCCCCATGAGAGTCCGAGAGATCATGAGGCGTGAAGCCCGGTTCTGCCACCCCTGGACCCCGCTGGCCGAGGCGGGCCGGACGATGGCCGAGGTGGGGTGTGGAGTCCTACCGGTGGTCGACCTCGAGCAGAACGTGATCGGCGTGGTGACCGACCGCGACATCTGCCTGTTCCTGACCGCCAGGGACCGCAAGGCCTCCGAGGTCGCCGTCCGCGAGGTGATCCATGGCGACGTGTTCACCTGCGAGGCGGGCGACGACATCGGGGACGCGCTGGCGATCATGGCCGCATGCCAGGTGCGCCGACTGGCGGTGCTCGACGAGGCGGCCCATCTGGAGGGCATCCTCTCCCTCGACGACGTGGCCGTGGCCTCGCGGGCCCTCGGGCCCCACGACTATACGGGGCCGTTCTATTCGGACGTCGCGAAGACCTTGAAGGCGATCTGCAGCCAGCCGCTGCCGGCCGTCTGCTGAATCCCCCCTGAAAAATCACCGCCGAGCGAGGGTCACACGGAGGGCGCGGTCGACCGTACGACCGGGCCCTCGGCGGCCCGCCGCGCCAGCCAGCGGAAGCCGCGGGTCTCGGCCTCGCGCTGCACGGCCTGGAGGGTGGACATCGCCGCCACCGGATCGCCCGTCTGCCGTAGCAGGAGCCCCAGCTCGAGACGGGCTTCGAGGCCGGCGGCCACGTCGCCGATCCGCGTGGCCTCCTGGATCGCCCAGTGCAGGAGGTCCAAGGCCGCCGCGGCGTCGCCGGTGGCGGCGCGGACGGACGCCACGGCGGTGGCCACGGTGAGGCGGAGGGCGAGGTCCTCCCCCGCCTCGGCATACATCTCCGCCTGCTCGGCCGCGGCGCGGGCCGGAGCGCGCTTGCCCTCGGCCAGGAGCGCCTGGGCCTGCCGCGCCAGGGCGAGGGCACGGAAGCCGGCCATCCCCCGCTGGCCGTACCAGTCGGCCACCCCTGAGGCGAGGCGGGCGGCCTCTTTGGGGTTCCCCGTGAGGCGGACCAGATTCGCCAGATCGAGCCGGACGGCCGCGGCCTCCAACTCCTCGCCGTTCGCCACCCGGACGCGCAGCGCCTCCTCGAGCTGGCGGCGGGCGCCGGCGAGATCCCCGTCGTCCAGGCTCCGGCGGGCCTGCCCGTGCATCGCCGCGGCGGCGAGGCTGCGGGAGCCGGTGACGCGGGCGAGATCCGTCTGCTCGGCGCCGGCCCGTTTCGCCTCGGCCAGATTACCGAGCCGTTCCTGGAGGCGGGCGTGGAGGCCCAGCGCTTCGGCGATCCCCATCCGGCTGTCCGCCTGCCGCTTCAACTCCAAAGCCCGCGCGAGGCGGCGCTGGGCCTCGGCGAGGTCCCCCAGCCGCGTCAACACCTCGGCCGACGCCGTGAGCGTCGAGGCGGCGCGCACCGGATCTCCGATCCGCTGACTGATCTCATAGGCCTGCTCCTGAAGCCGCCGGGCCTCGCCGAGCGAGCCCAGACGGGCGAGCACCAGCCCCTGGTAGCTGAGCGACCGCTCCTCGTCGACGCGGTTGCCCGTCTGCCGGCTGATGGCGAGCACCTCCTCGAACCGCTGGCGGGCGCCGGCGAGATCACCCCGCTCCAGGAGGACGGTGCCGACCGCGTTGAGCGCCTCCTCCGCCAGCACCCGCTCGCCGTCCGCCAGGAACGCGGCATGGGCCTGCTCCAGCAGCGACTGGGCCTTCGGCAGATCGCCGAAATCCTGGGCCACGAAACCCAGGTTGTCCAACTGGAGCGCTCCGCTCTGGGCGCTGCCGCTTCGCCGCAGGGTGTCGAGAGCGGCCTGGTACATCGACTGCGCCTCGGCGAGCCGCCCCAGCTCATTGAGCGCCACGCCGAGGTGGGTGAGGACGAGGGCGACGGCGGCCTGGTTGCCCGCCTTGGTGAA
>QHVW01000186.1 GCA_003223675.1 Acidobacteriota bacterium | reverse complement strand
CGCCGTCCTGGTCTTCGCCGTCCTCTTCATGGTCGGCATCGAGGTGATGAGCTTCCCCGACCTGCCGCCCGTCATCGGCGGCGTCGAGGCCCACTCCTCGGCCGCCCAGGCGGGGCTGCAGCGGGGCGACCGCATCCTCACCCTCAAGGGGAAGCCGATCGGGAGCTGGCAGGACGTCCTCCTCACCGTCATGGGCTCGCCCGAGCAGCCGGTGGCGCTCACCTTCCAGCGCGGCAAGCAGATCCTGCACGCCACGGTGACCCCCAAGCTGGTCCCCCGCTACGAGGTGGGCGACCTCGCCGGCATGCTCCCCATGGTGCGGCCGCACGTCATCAAGATCGAGCCGGGCCTGCCCGCCGAGGCCGCCGGCTTCCGGCCGGGCGACGAGATCCGCGCCGTGGACGGCAGGCCGGTGATCGACAGCCAGGCTTTCGTGGACGCCATCTCGCCGCGCGCCGGCCAGCGGGTGGAGGTGGAGGTGCTGCGCGACGGCCTCCCGAAGACCCTCTCCGTGGTGCCCCGCAACGACAACGGCAACGGCCGCATCGGCGTGGCGATCGGCTTCTACCAGCGCTTCGGCCCCTCCCGCGCGTTCATCGAGGGGGCGCGCTACAGCGCGCAGACGGTGGAGCAGATCTTCGAGATCCTGGGCAAGATCTTCACCCGCCAGCTCTCCGCCAAGGGGGCGCTCGCGGGGCCGATCGAGATCGCCAAGCAGAGCGGCGAGGCGGCGCGCATCGGCTTCAAGTACCTGCTCCAGCTCATGGGCTTCATCAGCATCAGCATCGCGGTGATGAACCTGATGCCGATCCCCATCCTCGACGGCGGCCAGATCTTCATCCTGATGGTCGAGGGGGTGATCCGGCGCGACCTCTCGCTGCGCCTCAAGGAGGTCATCAGCCAGGTCGGCTTCGTGATGATCCTGCTGCTGATGTTCGTGGTGATCTACTTCGACGTGATGAAGAACCTCCCCGCCGGCTTGAAGCCGGGCGGCTGAGCCCGCGCAGAGTCTCCAGATCCCTCCGGTGCCCCGCCAGATCCTCGCCGGTCTCGGTCTCGATGATCATCGGGACCCCGGCGAGGCGCGGGTCGTGGAGGAGGCGGGCGAAGGCGCCGAGGCCGATCTCCCCCTCTCCGATGTGGGCGTGGCGGTCGCGCCGGGAGCCGAACGGGCGCAGCGAGTCGTTGAGGTGCATGCCGCCGAGCGCCGCGAAGCCGATCCGCGCCGCGAATTCCGCCCACATCTCCTCGTAGCCGGCCTTCTCGTGGAGGGCGTAACCGGCCGCGAAGGCGTGGCAGGTGTCCAGGCAGACCCCCACCCGCGCGGGCGCGGCCACCCGGGCGCGGATCGCTTCCAGATGCTCCAGACGGTGCCCCAGGCAGGAGCCCTGGCCGGCGGTGTTCTCCAGCAGCACGCGCACGGGAGCGCCGGGCAGGGCCGCCAGCACGGCGTCGAGCGACGCCGCCACCCGCTCCACCCCGGCCTCCTCGCCCGCTCCCAGGTGCGCGCCGGGGTGGACCACCAGCCCGCCCACGCCCAGCCGGGCGCAGCGGGAGAGCTCGTCCGCCAGCGCTTCGCGCGAGCGGGCGAGCAGGACCGGATCGGCGCTGCACAGGTTGATCAGATAGCTCGCGTGGGCCACCAGCGGTCCCACCGCGCTCTCCGCGTGCGCGGCCCGGAACGCCGCCACCTCCTCCGCCGTCAGCTCCCGGCCCCGCCACTGACTGGCGTTTTTTACGAACACCTGTGCGGCCGTGCATCCGAGCGAGGTGGCGCGCGCGATGGCGGTCGGCATGCCGCCGGCGACCGAGCAGTGGGCGCCGAGGGGGGGGAGCTTCGACATCCGGCGAATTCTACCCTCCGCCTTTGGTAGACTGCCCGCCATGCCGTCGAAGCTTCTCCGTGGAATGGGGTGCATGGCGTACACCCTGCTGGTCTTCGTGATCTTCGCTCTCGCGGCCTACACCTCGTTCAGCGTTTTCGTGCGCAGCGGCGCCACCACCGTGCCTTCCGTGGAGGGGATGTCGCAGACCGACGCGGCCAACGTTCTGGCCGACCAGGGGCTGGCGCTGCGGATCGCCGAGGGGAGGGGCCGCTATGACGACAAGGTGCCGGCCGACCTGGTGGCGCGCCAGAGCCCCGACGCGAAGTCGTTCGTCAAGCGGGGGAGCACCGTCAACGTGGTGCTCTCGCGGGGGCCGCGGCGGGTGACGGTGCCGGACCTGCGCGCCAAGACCCTGCCGCTGGCGCAGGCGGGGCTCTCGGGCACCGGTCTTGCTCTCGGACGCATCCTGGAGGCCCTCGCCCCTCATCGCGAGGCGCCAGGCTCGGTGATCGAGCAGGACCCGGACCCCAACGCCTCCGTGCCGCCGGCCACCGGGGTCGATCTGCTGCTCGCCATGGCCGCGCCGGGCGAGCGCTATGTGATGCCCGACCTCGTCTACCGCCATTACGACCAGGTGCGCCCCACCTTCGAGGCTCGCGGCTTCAAGCTCGGCAGCATCAAATTCGAGCGCTACGAAGGAGTGGCGGCCGGCGTGATCCTGCGCCAGTTCCCGCTGCCCGGCCACCCGGTGAGCCGCGAGGACGCGATCTCGCTGGTGGTGGCCACCGCGGACGGAGCTCCCTGATGCGGCTCGCCCCCTCGCTCCTCGCCGCCGACCTGGCCGACCTCGCGGGCGCCCTCGACCTGTGCGAAAAGGGGGGCGCCGACCTCGTCCATTTCGACGTCATGGACGGCCACTTCGTGCCCAACCTCAGCTTCGGCATCCCGGTGCTCAAGGCGGTGCGCGCCCGCACCCGGTTGGCCCTCGACGTCCATCTGATGGTGGCGAACCCGGACCGCCTGCTCGACGACTACCTGGCGGCCGGTGCGTCGCGGGTGATCGTCCACTGGGAGGCGGCCCCCCACCTCGACCGGCTGCTCGAGCGCATCCGCAAGGGGGGCGCCGAGGCGGGAGTGGCGATCAATCCGGCGACGCCGGTGGAGCTGTTGGTGGACGTCCTGCCGCGGCTCGACTTCGTGCTCGTGATGTCGGTCAACCCGGGCTTCGGCGGCCAGGCGTTCCTGCCCCACGCGCTCGACAAGGCGCGCCGCCTGAGACGGATGATCGAAATAAGTGGGGTCCATATCGAGATTGAGATGGATGGCGGCATCGACCGCGATAACATTGCCCGGGTGGTGTCGGCCGGCGTGGACGTGTGCGTGGCAGGGTCGGCGATCTTCGGCGCCGGCGATCCCCAGGCGATCCTTGCCGAAATGTCCGAGCTGCGCGAGCGGGCTCGACAGGAGACGGTATGAAGCGAATCCTTCCGTTGCTGGCCCTGGCGGGCCTGATGCTCACCGGCGCCGGCTGCAAGAGCAGCGCTCCCAACGATCCGATCCTGCGGCTCTCCGCCCAGGAGTCGATCGTCCAGGGCAAAGAGCTGCTGGCCAAGGAGAAGTACGACAAGGCCCGCCCCTACTTCACCCACGCCTTCGAGGTGGAGCCCAACTCGGGCGTCGGCCGCGAGGCGCTGCTGCTCGCCGCCGACACCTACTACCTCCAGGGCGGCACCGCCAACTACATCCAGGCGGAGGCCAAGTACCGCGACTTCCTGAACCGCTTCCCCACCAGCGAGCAGTCGGCGTACGTGCAGTTCCAGATCGCCAACAGCCTGGCCAAACGGATGGAGAAGCCGGACCGCGACCAGAGCTCCACGCGCAAGGCCCTGGAGGCCTACCAGGACCTCGTCCGTCTCTATCCGACGAGCGAGTATGCCCCCCAGGCCCAGACGCAGATGCAGGCCGTGCTGGCCAACCTCGCCGAGCACGAGCTCACGGTCGCCAGCTTCTACACCCGGTTCGGCGTGCCGCTGGCGGCGATCGAGCGCTACGAGTACGTGCTCCAGGCCTACCCGCAGTACAAGGAGCGGGACAAGGTGCTGTACAACCTCGGCCTCGCCTACATCGCCGGCCGCGAGCCGGACAACGCCATCACGACTTTCGACCTGCTGCGCAAGCAGTTCCCCCAGAGCCCGTACGTCCACCAGATCCCCGACGTCAAGCCCGCTCCCAAGCCGGCGGAGCCCGCCAAGGCCGCCACCAAGGGGGGGACCGGAGCCCCGACGGGACACTAGATCCATGACCGCTGGCAGGAGCAGCTCTCTGATGAAGCGCCTCACCCTCCTACTCGTCCCTCTCTGCCTCATCGCCGCCGGCTGCGCCGGATCGGCCTTGCGCCCGGACGACACCCAGCAGCAGGAGATCCAGGCGCTCAAGGCGCGCATCATCGAGCTGCAGCGCGAGGCGGCCATGAATCAGGTGGAGCTGGGGCAGCTCCGCCAGCAGGTGGCCGAGCTCGAAGCCCACAACGGCGGAGCTCCCCGCCCCGCCCCGCCCCCGTCTGCCGCGCGGCCCGCGCCCACCCCGGCGGCACCGCCGAAGAGCGTCTCGCGGGAGGACCCCAAGATGACTCCCCGGCCCGCGGCGCCCGCTCCGGCCACGCCCGCGGCAGCTCCCCAGGCCCGCCGCGCCGAGCCGGAGCGCCCGGTCACCCGGCCGGTCGAGCAGCCGATCGAGGAGGTGGACATCGCGCTCCCCGAGACCGGCCCGCAGCCGCCGCCGCGGCACGCTCCCGCGTCCTCACCCAAGCCGGCGGCCCCGGTCTCCACGGCGGCCGCTCCGAAGGCGGTATCGGCGCCGCCCGCCGCTCCTCAGCCGGCGCCGCCGAAGACGTCGAGCGCGCCGGCCGTGCCGCAACCGGCGGCGCCGAAGCTCGCGCCCGCCCCGCCGGTGGAGCCGGCCGCTCCGGCGCCCTCCAATCCCGGGGACGAGCCCGGGGCTTCGTCGGAATCGCTCCCGCCGGCCACCCAGGCGCTCTACGACCGCGGCTACACGCTCTTCAATCAGGGGCACTTCGTGGACGCCGAGGCGAGCTTCCAGCGCTTCCTGCAGGCGAGCCCCACCAGCGATCTGGCCGACAACGCCCAGTACTGGATCGGCGAGTGCCGCTACTCCCGCAACGACATCAAGGGCGCCCTGGCGGCCTTCCGCGCGGTGGTCGAGAAGTATCCCAAGGGGAACAAGGTGCCGGACGCGATGCTCAAGTCCGGTCAGTGCCTGGAGGCCATGGGGGACGTCGAAGGGGCCCGTGTGACCTACCGCGAGGTCAACCGCCGCTTCCCGGGCAGCGCCGCCGCCGCCGTGGCGGAGGAACGGCGGGCGAAGCTGCCGTAGGCCCTCATCACCCCGGCCCCCCTCGCGGTGAGGGAGGGCAGCTCACCCGCAATCGCCGCTTGTTCGTCCGCGACTCCGCCAGCGCGATCTCCTTGAGGGCCGGGAAGGCGGCGGGGTCGATCCAGCGCTGGCGGAGCTCGGTGCCGCGCTCCAGGGTCAGCTCGCGGCCCTGGATGGCGACCTTCTGGTGGAAGGCTCCGAGGTCGTTGCGCACCGTCACGTCCTGTCCCTCGCTTTTGCAGGCGTCCGTGGGGAGGGTCACGCGCCAGGTGACGCGGCTGGCGAAGGGGGTCTCCACCACCGGCAGGGTGCGGCCCTCGAGCAGGCCGGAGGAGGGGAGGGCGACCATGGACGGCACCGGCAGCGGCGGCAGGCTCCCCTCGCCGGCCGCTCCCAGCGAAGGGACGCTGGCCCTGGCCTCCAGCGCCACCGCGGGAACGCCGCCGTCCATCCTCTGCCAGTGGAGGTCCGAGAGAGCAGTGCCGGCGGGGAGGAGGGCGGCGAAGACGCGGCGGATCACCCGGTCCACCTCCTGGGGCTTGGCGCCGGCGTCGAGATGGAGGAAGGCGGCGCCGCTCTCGCCCGAGAGCTCCAGGCGGACGGTGCCGGCCGCGTCCCCCTCGGGCTTGAGGGCGAGGGTGACGTCCAGACGCCGTCCCTCCTGGGCATTGCGCACGGGTGTGCGCACCAGCTCTCCCCGGCCGTTGCGCACCACCAGCACCTCCTGGTCCTGCGCCGCCGGCTGGAGCCAGGCGAGACCGCCGGTCTCCTGCGTGGCGTCGAGGAAGAGATACCCGCCGGCCACCGGCGCCTCCGGGTCCAGGCCGAGGCCGTCCGCGGGCACGGCGACGATCATGTGATTGAACTGGTACGGCGAGGGGAAATCGCGGTCCACGCGGCCGTCCGCATCGAGCCGGGCGAGCGCCGGATAGGCCTCGATCCCCGCCTCCTTCAGCAGGTCGACCAGCAGCAGCGCCTTGTCCTTGCAGTCTCCCCAGAGCCGCTCCATCACCTGCTGCGGCGTGTGCGGGCGGTAGCCGCCGATGCCCACCTCCACGGCCACATAGCGCACCTGGCGGCGGGCGAAATCCGTCAGCGCCGCGATCCGTTGCCGCTTGTCGGCGACGCCGGCCACCAGCTCCCGCGTTTTGGCCGCCACCGGCCCGGCGCCGCGGGGGACCTGCGCGAGGAGCCCCTCGTACCATCGGCCGACCGCTTCCCAGCTCCCCGCGTCCCCCCAGGCATAGCGCAGCATGGCCCCCGCGGTGGCGAGGCCCGGGGCCTTCTCGGGCGGATTGAGGCCTGGGAGCTTCGCGCCGGTCACCGTCACACCGCCGGGGGATTCCTGGACGGTGATCCCCGGCAGCGTCCCGTCCACGTGATAACGCCAGCCGGCGCCGCCGCCGTGGACGGCCACGCGCAGCGACTCCACCGGCTCGGCGGAGCCGAGGGCGATCTGCCCGGCCTGGAAGTAGGGGCGCTCGCGCACCTCGTAGTCCAGGGCCAGCACGGAGCCCACCGGCACGGCGGGGAAGGTCACGCTCCGCACCACGAGCGAGGAGTGGAGATTGCCCTCGCCCGCCATCTGGCGGGTGTCGAGGTCGCGGCGGGAGACCTTGAGCGTCTTGCCGTCCGGCTGGATGGCCGTGGCGGTGAGGTCCCCCATCTCGCGGTTCTCGTCGAGCGCGATGGAATAGGAGGACCAGTTGGAAACGTCGTGCGCGTTGTCGAGCCGCACCCGCAGATGGGTCCGCTCGGTCACGCCGTCCGGCCGGATCTCGACGTCGATCGATCTCTCCAGGAGGGTGGCGGCGTGGAGAGAAGGGGCGAGGAGGATCAGGCTTCCGAGAAGGAGGCCCCAGCGACGGCCTCCCGCCCGGGATTGAAATCCCGGGCTACCGACGGCCGTCCCATCCGGGACTCCCGAAAACCCGATTTCTTCTGAAGCCCCGGGCAGGGGCGGCCGCAGGTAGCCCGGGATTTCAATCCCGGGCGATAAGGTGCGGCGACGACCGCTACCGCCGCACCAACACCAGCTTCTGCGCATCGCTCTTCTCCACGTCGCCGAACAGCGAACGGACGGACTCGTACTGCTGCGAGGTCTCGAGGTCCCGGCGGTTGACGTCCATCCGCCGCGTGTAGACGAGCGAGCGCTCGCCCGGCGTCATGTCGACCATGGCGGTCAGGCCGCCGATGGCGCTGGCCGTGGCCTTCTGCTGGGGCATCCCCTCGACCTTCCACCCCTCGGGCCAGCGCAGGCGCAGCTCGATCTCCTCGCGATAGGGGAAGTCGAAGAAGACGGCGCTCCGCCGGCTCGACGCCGGCTGGACGAATGGTTGCGCGAGCGGCCCCAGCGGCGCGCTCGGCACGAGCGTGGCCTCGTCCCCCAGCGTCTCGCTCTCGCGCTGCGCCAGAGCCCAGGTGACGGTGACCTTCTCCTCCTCCACGTCCTCGACCGCCTTGACGTCCGAGATCTGATACTCCCGGAAGCGCTTCTCCAGCCACTCCTTCCAGGCCTGCGCGGTCTTCGCCGCGTCGTCCTGCCAATCGATCTTCTCCCAGGCCTGATGGCCGGTCAGCCGCAGGGTGCCGGTGCCGGCGACGCGCCCCTTGGCGTCCAGTGCCAGATCGAGCTCGGCGCGCCGCAGGTTCTGCGCGTACGGCGTCGCCGGCAGCACGATCGCCTCCGGCTTCTTCACGTCGAAGATCACCGCCGGAGTCCCCTCATAGCCGGCGCGCAGCCGGCCGAAGCCGAGCGCCGGGTCGGAGGGGTCGAGATAGTACCGCTTGCCCTCGAGCTCGACGAGGACGAGCATGGTGTCGAACCACGCCGGATTCGGGAGCTGGAGATCGATCTTCCCCTGGTCGCGGCTGGCGGCCCACACCAGGCGGGAGTCGATCTTCACCGCCGCGAGCATCGCCTGCAGCAGGAGCGCCTTCTCGGCGCGGTCCGCCTTGTGCTGGGAGAGGTTCTTGCCGAGCGAGCCCTCCCAGGAGGTCACCACGCCGAAATACGGTCCGGTCTCGACCTGGTCGCGCACGAAGCGATAGAGGGCCTGCGCCTTCTCGCGCGGGGAGCCGTTGCCGGCGGTCTCTCGCGCCTGCCTCGCCACGCTGCCGTCGCGGCTGCGCACCTGCTCGTAGTGCCGGTCGAGCAGCTCGCACGTCTTCGGCCAGCTCTCCATCAGCTTGTCGTACCCGGACGCGGTGGGCAGCATCAGCATCTGCGCCGCGAGATCCTGGAACGGCGGACCGTAGGGATCGTCGGGAACGGAGGGGACGTTCTCCGCTGAAGCCTTGGTCACGTAGCCGCTGATGTTGCGGTCCGTCTGCTTCTGGATCTTCACCTTCTCGGGCCCGCGGCTCCAGCCCGCCGCCGCCACCTCCGGCGGCGTCTTGAACACGATCTCGGAGTAGCGGACGGGATATTCGTCGGAGAAATACCAGGGATCGAGATAGAAGATGGAGTCGAACCACAGCTCGTAGTGATAGTCGAGGATCGCTCCCACCTGCACCGCGGGGAACGCCAGGGCGGTGGTGAACGTCTTGCGCGAGCGCGAGGTCTTGCGGACGAATTTGGCGTCGGAGGAGACCGGGATGATCCGGCCGTCCGGCAGGACGGTCCGCCCCGCGAACCCATGGAGCCGCTCGAAATCGCTGTGGGTGATCGACACCTCGCCGTTGCTCTTCCCCTCCTCGGTGAGGATCTTCAGGCGGACCTCGACGCGCAGGGACGACGACAGGCTCCCCGTCTTCAGGCCGTAGCCCGCCATCAGGAATTCCCCCTTCTTGAACAGCACCACCGCCGGCGCGTTGGGCTCGCCCGGGACCGCGGTGATGGCGCGCTCCGCGTCGGTGATCGGCGGGAAATCGGCCGCCGCGGTGCCACGGAGACCGGAGAGCGCCAGGATCAGGGACAGTAGAAAAATCGTAGAGGATCTTTTCATGTCGAAAACATTTCCAAAGACCGTCATCGCCGGAGGAGCGTCAGCTTCTGCCCGTCGTTTTTCTCCGTCATGCCGAACAGGTCGCGCACGGCCTCGTAGCCGTCCTTGATCCCGATCGTGCGCTGCGTGACATCCAGTCGCCTGCGGTATACGAGCGTGTGGTCCTGATCGTTGCGTACCACGCTCGTGGACAGGGCTCCACACGGTTGATTGACGGCCACCGGCTGAGGAACCTGCTCGACGCGCCACTCCGCCGGCCAGCGCAGGCGGAGCTCGACCTCGTCGCGATCCGGATACTCGAAGATCACGTCCATCTTCCGCTCGTCCGCCGTCTGCGTGAACGGCTGCCGCACCGGGCCGAGGGGCGCGCTCGGCACGACCGTGGCCTCGTCCCCCAGCACCTCGTCCTCCCTCTGGGCCATCGACCAGGTGACCGTGACCTTGCGCTCCTCGAGCTCCTCGGCCGCCTTGACGTCCGTGATCTGAAACTCCTTGTAGCGTTCGCCGAGCCAGTCCTTCCAGGCTTGGAGGGTCTTCGCCTCGTCGTCCTGCCAGCGGATCCGCTCCGCGGCGTGGAGGCCGGTCAGCCGCAGCGTGCCGGTGCCGGAGAGGCGCCCCTTGCCGTCCAGCGCCAGGTCGACCTCCGCCCGCCGCAGATTCTGCTCGAAGGGGGTTTCGGGGAGGATGATCCCCAGCGGCTTGCCCGCGTCGGGCAGCAGGGCCTTGGTCCCTTCGTGCCCCGCCCGGAGCTGGCCGAAGCCGAGGGCGGTGCTCGAAGGATCGAGGAACGTGTGCTTGCCGTCGAGATCCACCAGCACGAGCGGCGTGTCGAACCAATCCGGCGTCGGCAGGGTGGTGTCCAGGGTGCCACGGCCGCGGTCGGCGGCCCAGACCAGGCGGGAATTGATGTCCACGGCCTTGAGCATCCCCTGGAGGAGCAGCGCCTTCTGGGTGGGATCGCCCCGGCGCCCGGAGAGGACCTTGTCCAGCGAGCTGTCCGGATCGACCCAGACGCCATACCCGGTCTCCCCCTGGATCTGGTCGCGGACGAAACGGTAGAGGGCCTCGGCCTTCTGCCGCGGGCTCCCCGTGCCGGCGATTCCGCGGGCCCGCGCCGCCACACCGCCGTCGCGTTTCCGGACGCCGTCGTAGATCCGCCCCAGCAGTTGGCTGGTGGTGTACCAATCCTCCATGTACTTCACGGACACATAGGCGTTGCCGAACGACGCGGGGAGCAGCAGGATCTGGCTCGCCAGGTCCTCGTAGGCCGGACCGAAGGGGACCACCTGGATCGACGGCAGGTTCTCCGCCCAGGCCCGCAGATCGTATCCCGCCGAGCTCTCCTGCTTCTGCTGCTCGATCTTGACTCCCAGCGGCGCGCGGGTCCAGATCCGCATCCGCCAATCGTGGGCCGTCTTGAAGACGACCTCGGAGTGGCGCACCGGCATCTCCTCGGAAAAGACCCAGGGCTTGAGCACGAACGGCGAGGAGAAGACGATCTCGTACTCGAAATCGAGAATGGCGCCGACCTGGACCGCGGGGAAGGCGACGGTGGTGACGAACGTCTTCGAAGCCTGCGAGGTCCGGCGCTCGAATCGGGCGTCCGCGGGCACCGCGACGATCCGGCCGTCCGGCAGCACGGTGCGTCCCGAGAAGCTCCGCAGCCGGACGTCCCGGCTGTGGTCGATCACGATCTCGCCGTTGCTCTTCCCCGCCTCGGTGAGGATCTTCACCCGTCCCTGCACCCGCAGATGGGAGGCCAGGCTGCCGATGAAGCGCCCATAGCCCGCCATCAGGAATTCCCCCTTCTTGAACAGCACCACGGCCGGCGCGTTGGGCTCCCCCGGCAGCGAGGTGAGAGCGCGCTCCTCGTCCGTGATGGGAGGGAAGTCGGCGCTCTCCGCCGCGGCGCCGCGGGAGGCGAGCAGCGTCAGGATCAGGGTCGCCAGGATGGCTGTACGTTTCATGAGGCCCCTTTTTCTCCTGGTTCGAGCGGGCGTTCCCCTCCCCAGCACCTC
>QHVW01000185.1 GCA_003223675.1 Acidobacteriota bacterium | reverse complement strand
CCACCGTTCCGGCGGATCAGCGGCCTCTGGCCGATCAGGTGAACCGGCTGCGCGACCGGCTGGATGAGGTCTTGTTCGGGTATCAGGATTTTGGGATGGTGGGGAAAAAGCCGGGCGTCTGAGCCGTCGAAAATCCCTCCAGAGCACCTCGGTCGCTGGGGCGGCCTGCCCTCCGAAGCCTCACCCTCGGTCCCTCTCCACTTCGTGGAGAGGGAGGGCCCAGAGATCAGCATCGGTGGAATTCGGCAAGTTGATTCAGCTGCGTTCCCCCTCTCCACGAAGTGGAGAGGGGGCCAGGGGGTGAGGCTTCGGAGGGCAGACCGCTGCGAAGGGCTTAGATCGGCGGCGGGGGCTCCGTGGCCGGCGTATCCGCCGGGCCTGGCGTCGGCGGCGGCTCGGGCTGGCCGGGCGGGTTGGCCTTGTTCGGCATGTTCTCCCCTTCCTTCGGGATGTAGAACGCCTTCTGCTGATACCAGGGGAGACTGGCGATCGTCGACCACTGCGGGTTGTATTGCCGGTTGGGCTCCGTGCCGGCCACGAACGCCTCCTTGATCACCCGCGTTCCATTGTCCGAGAGCAGGCCCGAGTAGTACTCGACGTCCTTCAGCAGCACGCCCGGCGGCACCTGGAAGGTGTCCCCCTTCTTCAGCCAGCCCGTCGCCAGGCCGTCCTCGGCGATCGACCGCCACATGGGGAGGGCGGCCACGGCGCCGCTCATGCCGGCGCCCAGCGAGCGCTTCACGTCGTAGCCGATCCAGGTGAGGATCGTGTAGTGGGGGGTGAAGCCCACGAACCAGGCGTCCGAGTAGTCGTTCGTGGTGCCGGTCTTGCCCGCGATGTCGATCGGCAGGTCGTGGATGTCGTACGCGGTGCCGTGATCGACCACCCCTTCCATCATGTGGGTGAGCACATAGGCGACCGGCGGCCGGAACGAGAGATAGGTCGCCGGGAAGTGCTGGGGGAGCAGCACCTGGCCGTCGGGGGTCGAGATCCTCTCGATCAGATACGGCTCGACGTGGGTCCCCTGGTTGGCGATCGTGGCATAGGCCGAGGCCACCTCCATGGGCACCAGGTCGGCCGCGCCCAGCGCGATGCTGGGCCAGGTGGGGAGCGGCGTCTGGATGCCGGCGCGGTGGGCGAAATCCACCACCCGCTTGCCGCTCACCAGCTCGAACAGCTTCACCGCCGGCACGTTGATCGACTGCTCCAGCGCCCGCCGCAGGGTCACGATCCCGTAATGCTTGTGGTAGTAGTTCTCGGGCCGGTAGCTGAGCTTGCCGTCGGCGCCGATGAACGACGTCGGCGCGTCGAGCAGGGTGTCGGCCGGGGTCCACCCCGCCTCGATGGCGGCGCCGTAGACGAACGGCTTGAACGACGAGCCCACCTGCCGCCTCGCCTGGGTGATGCGGTTGAACTTGTTGCGGTCGAAGTCCCAGCCGCCCACCATGGCGCGCACGGCGCCGGTCTGGTTCTCCAGCACCAGGGCGGCGGCCTCCATCCGCGGCTCCTGCTCCAGCATCAACCGCGGCTCCGCGGAGCTCGCGGCGGGCGGCGGCGTCTTGTCGGCCTTGGCGCCCGCGGGTGCCTTCGGCTGTGGGATCTCGAAGCGGAACCAGGCCACCGAGCCGCGCTTCAGGAGCTCGCCCGGCTGCTTGCGGTTTGTCCAGGCGATCCCCTCGGGCCCGAGCGCGTAGGTCTCCTTGCCGATGCGGACGCTGGCGACTTTCGCTCCTGACTCCAGCACGAGCCCTTGATACCAGCGGCCGGGCACCGGCTTCCCCTGATCCCAGGTGGGGAGCTGCTGGGACTCGATCTCCGCCTCCTTGACCTCGGCGATCGGGCCGCGCCAGCCGCGCCGGTGATCGATCTTCAGCAGACCCGCGCGGATGGCGTTCTCGGCCGCCTTCTGGATCTGCGGATCGAGCGTCGTCTGCACCTGCAGGCCGCCCTCGTAGAGCTTGGTGTCGCCATAGCTCTGCTCCAGGAACTTGCGCACCTCCTCGCTGAAGTAGGGCGCGAAGGTCTGCTCGGCCTGCTGCGGGACCACCAGGTTCGGCTGGGCCACCGCGCGGTCGTAGTCGGCCTGGGTGATGTAGCGCTCCTCCAGCATGCGGCGCAGCACGCGGTCGCGCTGCTTGCGCATCAGGTCGGGCGTGCGGTAGGGGCTGTAGCGGCTGGGAGCGGGGATGATCCCCACCAGCATCGCGGCCTCGGGGAGTGTGAGCCTGGTGGCCGGCTTGCCGAAGTAGTAGCGGGAGGCGGCCTCCACCCCGTAGTTGCCGTGGCCGAGATTCACCAGGTTCAGATAGAGGGTGAGGATCTGCTGCTTGGTGTAGCTCTTCTCCAGCTCGACGGCGACGAAAGCCTCCTCGACCTTGCGGCGCCAGGTGCGCTCGCGGGAGAGGAAGAGGGTGCGGGAGAGCTGCATGGTGATCGTCGACGCCCCCTCCTTGACCTTGCGCGAGCGGATGTCGGTGAGCGCGGCGCGGGCGATGCCTAGAGCGTCGATGCCGCCGTGCTGGTAGAAGTTGGAGTCCTCGGAGGCCAGCAGCGCCTCCTGCAGCACCTTGGGGATCTCGCTCTGCTTGAGCATCACCCGGCGCTCGTGGGCGAAGGTGGTGAAGACGTTGCTGTTCTTGTCGAAGAGCTGGGTGACCAGGCTCGGCCGGTAATCGCCGCCGAGCGCCTCCACCCGCGGCACGTGGATCGCCGCCGCCACCGCGACCCCGGTGACGGCGCCGATCAGCAGCGCCGCGAGCGCCGGCCAGACCCAGCGCAGCAACCGCCGCGAGGAACGGGTAGGGGGGACGACCGGGGGACGGCGCTCGGAGAGGGGTTCGTACTCCATAGACGGAGATTATAGGGCCTCTCCTTGCCGCCCCCGCCCCCCGATGATAGAAAGGCCCCTGGAGATCCACCCGGCCCTGGAGACCTCATGGAACCCCCGCGCGTCGAGCCTGCTCCAACCCCCGCGTCCCCGTTCAATCCCCAGGCGCGTCCGACGGCGGGGGGATGTCCCAAGCCGCTGATCTTCGGCTGCCTCGGGCTGCTGGTGCTCGTGGGCTTGGGATTCCTCGGCTTCTTCTTCTACGTGGGCACGCACGTCGGCCCGATCCTTCAGCTCTCGCTGCGGCAGTCGGAGACGGCGATCTCCCAGGAGCTCTCGCCGGAGGTGACGCAAGAGGACCGCCAGCGGCTCCACCAGGCCTTCGAGGCGGCCTGGCAGCGGGCCGGCCACGCCACCCGGGCCCAGGACATCGCCGAATCCACCCAACAGCTCAATTTCAAGATGCTGCACCTCATCAGCAAGGGGCAGGACCACAAGCTCACCCGCGCCGACGTCCAGGACCTCACCAACATCCTGGAAGGGTTCGCCCGGACGGGGACGGCGCCGGACACGCGGTAGCCTTCCCCGGTTGGGGACGTCTCACGTCACGCGTCCGGCGTCCCGGGAGCCACCACGCGCGCGATCGCCTGGCCGAAGCTCAGCAGATCCTCGTCGGCGAGCCAGCGTCCGGTGAGCTGGAGCCCCATCAGCAGGCCCTCCGCGTTGTGGCCCGCCGGAACGCCCAGGGCGGGCAGGCCCGCATGGGTCCAGGGCAGATTCATCACCGGATCGCCGGTGCCGGCGAACCGGCGGGGCGCCGGGCCGGGCGCGGACGGCGAGATCCAGACGTCGA
This sequence comes from Acidobacteriota bacterium, assembly GCA_003223675.1. Classification (GTDB taxonomy): domain Bacteria; phylum Acidobacteriota; class Thermoanaerobaculia; order Multivoradales; family UBA5704; genus DATARR01. The sequence continues at coordinate 8,065 of QHVW01000185.1, read as the reverse complement.
TGCCGTGCTTGTCCATCAGCTCGGTCAGCTCGCTGTACAGCGTTTTGCAGCCGGCGCGGTCCTGCTTCGTCTGCTGCGGCGGGATCTCCCCCCCGCGCTTGATCAGCTCCGCCGTCTGCGGCGCGTACAGCTCGGGGAAGCGCCGGAACCAATCCGCATGGACCTGCGACGCCTCGGCCGCCATCAGACGGTGATGCCGGGCCACGATCCGGCTGAAATCCGGCATCGCCGGCACCGGCAGCACCTCATACCGCGCGGCCAGCCGCTCACAGGTCGCGCGGAAGTGGGCCAGACCCTCCGCCGACGCGTGAGAGAGGTAGGGGCCTTCCGGGATCCCCAGCACCGGCCGGCGGACACGGCCCGCGCGGGCCGGATCGTAGTCTTTCAGCAGGACCGCCGAGAGAACGCTCGCGCCCGTCACGTCGGACGTGAGGAAACCGACGTGGTCGAGCGAGGGAGCCAGGTGAATCAACCCCTCGTCCGCGACCCGTCCAAAGCTGGGTTTGAAGCCGACCACGCCGCAATACGCGGCCGGCCGGATGATCGAGCCGATCGTCTGCGTGCCGAGCGCCGCCGGGCAGAGGCCGGCCGCCACCGCGGCGGCCGAGCCGCTGCTCGAGCCGCCGGGCGTGTGCAGCGGGTTGTGCGGATTCCGGGTCGGGCCGGCCGTATAGTAGGAGAACTCGGTCGTGACGGTCTTGCCCGCGATCAGCGAGCCCTCGGCGCGGAGCCGGGCGACGGCACCCGCCTGTTGGCCCGCCAGCACCTCCGGCGGCAGGCGGCTGCCGGCGCGGGTGGGGAGCCTGTCGACGTGGAACACATCCTTGACGCCGATAGGAACGCCGAACAGAGGGCCGCGGGTGTGAGGATTCGGATGCGTGGCAAAGGCCTCGTCCGCCTCCCGGTGCAGGCGCTTGAAACGGCCTGGCTCCAGCAGAAAAGCCCGGACCGACGGCTCCCGTTGCGCGAAGCGCTCCTCCAGTTGCTCCAGCGCCTTGTGCACCTGCTCCGGCTCCGCCGCCCGGTCCGACAAGTGTCCATCCAGCCAACTCATGGCCGCCGCTTCCCGGCCGCCGCCTTCACCGCGTTCACGGTGCTCCATCCGCGGGTCCTCCTTGACGAGACATGGGATCGACTCCGGATTGTATCCCCGAAAGGCGTGCGTTCCGCGGATGAGTTTTCCGGCACCTGTCTGGGGACACCCACGGGGCGACCTCCTGTAGAATCCGCGTTACCTTTGATCGGGAGGTGTGCGATGAACAGGATGGTATCCGTCCGGCTTGCGCCGGCCATAGGTCGTCTAGCGGTGCTTTGGGCGGCGCTTCTGGGCCTCCCCGCGCTTCCGGCGCGAGCCGCGGTATCCGTCTCGAGCGCTCTGGTCAAAGCGCCTGGGGCGACCTTGTACGTCGAGACACACGGCGCCGGCACCGGGGTGCCCTTGGTCGTGGTCAACGGCGGCCCCGGCTTCTCCCACGACTTCATGCTCTGCACCGACGCCTGGGACGTGCTGGCGGAGAAGCGCCCGGTCGTCTTCTACGACCAGCGGGGCACCGGGCGCTCACCGGCCCTGACCGCGGACCAGTCCTGCAACCTGGCCGATCAGATCGCCGATCTCGAAGCGGTGCGCGCCCACCTGGGCGCGCCGAAGATCGACCTCCTCGGGTCGTCCTGGGGAGGCTACCTGGTGATGGCCTACGCGGCGAGCCACCCCGAGCACATCCGCCATCTGGTCATCCTCGACTCCGCCGCGCCCAAGCTGAGCGACACCAAATACCTCTTCAAGGACGTCTACCCGGATGCCGTCGAGCGCCAGGAGGGCCTCGCCTTCGCCGACGAGATGGGCGACGCCAAGGCCGGCCAGGCGAGCCTCCAGGAGTACCTGGGCATGATCTTCTATTCGCCGGAGAAGCGCGCGGCGTTCCTCGCTAAATTCGCTCCGGGGATGGTCCTCAACAAGAAGGTCAACCGTGCGATCTCGACCGATCTCGAACGCTTCGACCTCAATCCGGAGCTCCACAAATTCAACTTCCCGACCCTGGTGATCACCGGGCGCTACGACATGAACGTCGCGCCCATCGTGGCCTGGAACATCCATCGCGCCATCCCCGGCTCGAAGCTCGTCGTCTTCGAGCGCAGCGGGCACTTCCCGTTCTATGAGGAGCCGGAGGAATTCGTGCGGGTGATGGAGGATTTCCTGGCTCACTGACCGCACGGCGGACCAGCCATTTGACAACTACGGACCTGCTGCCTGGGGCTCACTTCGACCGTTGCAGCCAGATCACCATACTACTCGGACCTCCAGAGTCTGCCTTTCGCAGCAGCTCATCGAGCGCCTTCACCAACGCACCTACGGTTGTTGCCTTGCCTCTCGGGAAGGTCCGGTTGCTGGTGAAGACCAATCCCCAGTGAGCCAGGTGCCGGCTTCGGTACTCGGCGTCCAGCACGGTGAAATCCGCGGCATTCTCCGTGAGCAGAGTGCAATTCCGGCGTTGCGCTTCGGTAAACAGGTCAGGGTCGAGCATTCCTCGGAGGTCCGCTTCCTCCTGGACCGCCACGGCATCGTGCCCCCGTTCCCGCAACTGCTCGGCGATGCTCGGCGGGTAGTGCTCGTCGATGAGCAATTTCAACGAAGGACTTCCTGCCGGCGACGAAAGAGCTCCTCCGCCTCGGCCGCCTGGGCGTCGACCTTGGCCAGCCAAGCATCGATCTCGGCAGGGTAGTCCGCGTAGTATTCCATGGCGATCCGAACCTGGGTGGCCGAGAGACCCAGCCAACTCGCGGCTTCCGCGATAGCCCCGTCACCGCGCGTCTCCACGTTCCGGACCACCCTGACCACCTCCCAAACGTCAGGGCCTCCGGCCAACCCCGGTCGGCGTCCTGCCGGTCCGGGCCGGAACACGATACCGGGGTGGCGGTCCATGCGCAGTCCCTCGTCGATGTACCGTTGCGTGAGAGCCGATCGGGTCTCCCCTCGAGCCTCAGCGGTCGCCTCCAGTTGCTCCCGGGTCTCCTCGGGCATCCGGATCGAGATCATGGCATCTCTGGGCATTCTCTACTCCGTATCACAGTGTATCTCATCGTACCGCGAACGTCTGCCCTCTCGCTACACGGGCAGTCCGGGGATTGGGTGACACCTCGCTGGGCTGGGGCGGTGATCCCGACGGCGATCGAGCCGGATTCCTCCAACTGGTCCACACGGCGCGGAGGCTGGGGCCGGAGTGAAGGCCGGCCGGGGGTTCTGGTGCCCCGTCCGAATTCAAGGCCTCTTCGCGGCATCTTTCCTGGTAGAATCACCCTGCGGCAGCAGGCCTGTGCGTGCTGTGACACCGAAAGCCGGACATCGCGGTTTTCAGCCGTCGCCGCAGTCGAGCCTCTGAGTCTCAGCACTGGCGCTCGGACCCTCGGCACCCGAGGCTCTGAGCCTCAGCGCCGGCGTTGCGGGCCTGAAGACTTGAGTCTCCGAGCCTCGATGCCTGATGCTCCCGCCCCCGGCATCTAAGGCACCGAGCCCCAGTCGGCGCGTTCCCGATCTCAGCTTCCGAGGCATGGAGCCTCAACCGTCGCGCTCCGAGCCTCGACCCTTAAGACTCCAAGTCTCAACCTTCGAGGCTCCATGTCTCGGCCGCCGCGCTCCCATCCTCCAAGCCCGCTCTTCCGGTCCGCGCCTCCTCCTGATAGATTGGACAGTCTTCCCCAAGATCCCGGACGTACCGAAAGGTCCACCGGATGGGCCGCTCGGGCGGGGAAATCCACGGAACGGGCTGCCGGATCGGCACCGGTCCGGAGTTTGTCTTCTCGAAGGGAGAGCTTCGGATGTCGACGTCGAAGAAATCGCTGGCCGATCGGGAGCTTCGATGGTCCAAGGTGTACCAGCAGGATCAGGATCTCGTCGCGGAGATGCCGGAGCTATGCGGGTCTCTCGACGAGCTGGGCGCCACGGCCCAGGAGGTTACCGAGCTGACCGCACAGCAGCGGTATCACATGGCGCAGGCACAGGTGCTCACCGCGCGCATTCAGGCGCTGGCCAAACGCGCGGACAATCTCCGCGGTCGCGTCGGAGCGAGCCTGAGAGGGAAGTACGGGTTCGACTCCCCCGAGTTGATCCGCTACGGCTTCAAACCCCGCAAACAGGTCAAGCAGGATCAAGCCGACCGAGAGCTGGAGGGCGAGCGGAAGGCGCGAGCGGCGGAGGAGACGGAGGAATAGGTCAGGGAGGTGCCCTTCCAGGTGTCACCCGATTCGCGGGATTCGAGGAGGTGCCCCCTGCAGCCATTGGTGGATCGGCCCCGGGATTGGCCCGGGGTCCACTGCGTCCGGGCGCTGCTCGAAGGCGAGGTTCTGGAAGGGCTCTGGTTCGACCGCACTCAGGAGTATGCGGCGAACGGCGAAGGTGTGCCACGAAACCTTTTGACGGGATCTTGGGAGGCCCTCTATACTGGGGTTATGGCGGGAACCGACACCAAACAAGCGGTCATTGAGTACCCCTCCGGGCTTCCTGAGCTCTTGAAGCTATCCGACCTCGAGCTCACTCATGAGTTGCTATTCCTGGCGGCGGCCAAGCTCTATGAGATAGGCCGCCTGTCCTCCGGAAAGGCGGCGCGCTTGGCGGGCATGAACCGGATGACCTTCCTACGGGAGCTCGACCGGATCGGTGTCGCTGCGATCAACCTCCGGGATGAGCAGATCGAGGCCGAGATCCGGGCGGCGCGTGAGCTGGCCGGATGAGTCTCTGGGTCGCCGATTCCAGCCCCCTCATCTTCCTTGCCAAGCTCAAACGGTTGGACCTCCTGCGGCGGGAGGCCGAGGAGGTTCTCGCTCCTCCCGCCGTCCTGGGAGAGATCGCCGAGCAGGATGACGAAGCGAAGCACCAGATCGAAGAGGCTCAGCGGACGTGGCTGGAGATGCGGCCAGTGCGGGATGTGCGGCTGTTGGCCGTGCTGAAACGCGAGCTGGGGGATGGAGAGGCTGAAGCGATTACGCTCGCCTTGGAGACCCATGCGGCGCGGATCGTTCTCGACGATCTGGATGCTCGCCGGTTGGCCGATCGCCTCGGTCTGAAGTTGGTCGGCACTTTGGGTCTCCTCCTCGCCTCCAAGCTCCGGGGCGAGATTCCCTCTCTCCGAGCCGAGATCGATCGGCTCCGAAACGAAGGATTCCGTGCCTCACCAGCACTGGTCGAGGCGATCCTACGGTCGGCGGGTGAGGAGGACCAGGAGTAGAGCACGGCCGACGGGGCTATCCAGCGACGAAGGGCAGCCCCGGGGGAAAGCTGCCCGCCGGGAACGGCGCGCTGCGATCTCGGGTTTGAGGTGGGGGGAGGTGCCACCCGATTCGCCGCGCCATCTGTTCGGCTGGGGAAAACGGGCGCTTATCGAGAGTCTTCTATGTCTACTTGGGTGAACACCTGGTCGGTTCGGTTCTGGCACCCGTTTTTGGGGCACTTATCGAGAGCCTTCTATGCCTTCTGATGGGTGGCACCTGTTCCCGCACCTGTCCCGGCGCATCTGTTCCCCTGGGAGCGGCACCTGCCCCTCGTCCTTCTTGACAAACGCATTCTGTTGCGCAATCCTTATGTAGAAGAAGCAAAACAGGCCTTCTCGTCTTCTCTGAGGTCAGTTCTCACATGGGTGACTGCTATTTTCTGAGCTATGCCAGGATCGATCTCGACGAGGACCCCAACGGTTGTGTCCGCAGGTTCTACGATGACCTGGACCAGCAGGTGCGCCGTAGACTGGTCCTCAAAGGCCAATGTGGGGGATTTTTTGACAGTCAGAGCACTCAGCTCGGTGAGCGATGGCCTGATGCGCTTGGAAATGCGCTTCGCACCAGTCGTGCATTGATAAGCCTCTATTCCCGTGGCTACTTCTCCAGCGAGTATTGCGGGAAGGAATGGGCGGTATTCCATTCACGGGCTCAGAGCTTTGAGGCGTCGCAGAAGAAGACCCCGCTCCTTTTCCTCCCGATCCTCTTTGATCCTCCAGAGGACCTTGTGCCCCTCCCCGCTGCGCTTGCCAAGATCCAGTACGTTCAGGATGACTACCCGAAGGAGTACCGCGAGAATGGCCTGCGCTATATCATGGTGCGGGAAAGTAAAAAAGAAATTTACCAGAACTTTCTGGATGTTCTTGTCGGCCGGTTGCTGCGGGTAATCGACACCTGGAAGCTGCCGGAGCTCGCCGAGCTTCCTGACCTCATGGAAGTGCCGAGTGCTTTCCATGCCCCGCCCCCGCAACAGGGTAAAGACCCCAATGCACCGTGCGCGGAAGGCTCAGGACCCAACTGTGTGGATTTCGTCTACGTCGCCGCCCGCCGATCTGAGGTCCAGCGGATCAAGACGCGCATTGAAGCCTATGGAGAGGATGGGGGGATGGACTGGAAGCCCTATTGGCCCGAGCTGCCGGACGAGATCGCGCTACTGGCTCAAGAGGTAGCGACTAAGGAGCGTTTTATTTACCAACCTGTCTCCTTGATCTCGGATCTGCCGATGTGGATTCGTGAGGCACAGAAGAAGAAGCGGATTGTTGTTTTGCTCGCAGATACCTGGACCCTCAGGCTCCCGCTCTATCGTGAGATGATGCGGAAGTACGACGATCTCGAATTTTGGAACTCTTGTGTTCTGATTGCATGGAATCAGAAAGATGAAGACACTGCCATGCACCACGACACCCTCCGTGAGGCAGTCAGAGTCGCGTTCATCAACAAATCGCGCAGCCGGGATGAGCGGCGTTTTATCGATGGCATTGATTCGCCGGATTCTCTCCGGAAATACCTCGGAGTTGCCCTGCAGAAGATCAAGCTTGAAATCATTGAGATCAGTGAAGACCTGCGGAGGATTGAAACGGGGGAGGTCTTCCACAAACCGGAGATTCCTGTTCCTGCCTGACCGGGCGGTGGCTACTCGATTATGGCCGGCCGGATCGTCACATTTTACTCCTATAAAGGAGGTACAGGCCGCTCGATGGCCTTGGCCAACGTGGCCTGGATCCTCTCCAGCAATGGCAAGAAGGTCTTGGTGCTTGACTGGGATCTGGAAGCTCCAGGCCTGCACCGATACTTGGCACCCTTTCTTCGCGACAAAGATTTGACGGCATCGGATGGACTGATCGACTTTGTCATCAAGTTCGCCACTGCAGCGGCTACTCCTCTTCAGGAACCGGCAGGAGAAGCTCATTCTGATGAGGACTGGTTTCTTCCGTACGCAAACATTCTTCGCTATGCCACTTCGATCCAATGGAAGTTCGAGCGAGGGGGCACGATCGACTTCATCCCGGCAGGGAGACAGGGACCTTCCTACTCTACTCGTGTCAACTCGTTCAATTGGCAATTCTTCTATGACCGCCTCGGTGGCGGCGTCCTATTGGAGCGGGCGAAGGATCGGATGCGTGATGAGTATGACTACATACTGATCGACAGCCGGACCGGGGTGAGCGATACGTCCGGTATCTGTACCGTTCAGATGCCAGATGATCTGGTCATCTGCTTCACACTCAACAATCAGAGCATTGAAGGAGCGGCCGCGGTAGCACGCTCGGTCTATGAGCAGAGGACGAGCGCCGGGAAACCGATCGACATTTTTCCAATCGCTATGCGGGTTGAGGACGGTGAGAAGAGGAAGTTGGAAGCGCGGAAGATCTTGGCGCGAGAGAGATTTCGGGCGTTCCCGAACCATCTTGGCCCGGAGGAGCGCGAGAGATATCGGGGAGAGGTGCAAGTCTTCTATGTCCCTTATTACGCCTATGAAGAGATCTTGGCCTGCGTCGGCGACAACTTCACCGACCGGTTTTCAGTACTGGCTGCATGCGAGCAGATCACCTCTTATATCACCCGGAACGAGGTGACGCGGCTGGTCCCCCTCTCTGAGGAGGATAGGCAACGAATCCTGCGCGTGTACGAGGAGAGCCCGATTCTTGACAAACTGCGAGAGCAGGAGCGGTTAGTTCTCCTCTCTGAGGAGGACAGGTCTCGAATCCTGCGTGTGTACGAAGAGAGCCCGATTGTTGACAAACTGCTAGAGCAGGAGCAATTCGCGGAAGGAGTCCTGAGTCGATTTTCCCCGAAGGAACAG
>QHVW01000817.1 GCA_003223675.1 Acidobacteriota bacterium | reverse complement strand
CGCCTGCTGCCCGGCACCTATCAGGTGAGCGCCGAGGCCCAGGGGCTGGGGAACGTCCAGCGCGAGGCCGTGGTGGCGCTCGACAAAGACACCCAGGTCGAGCTCTCGCTCCGGCCCCAGGTGGAAGGGGAGATCACGGTCACCGAGGCGCTGCCGCTGATCGACGTCAAATCCACCGAGGCGCAGGTCAACTTCACGAGCGGACAGATCGAGGACCTGCCCATACCGCGCAACTACAAGGGGCTCTTCGCGCTCGCTCCCGGGGTGGCGGACAACGGGCGGCTGTCCCCCAACGCCGGCGGCTCGCGGATGGACAACCTCTACCTGGTCGACGGCATCAACGTCACCAATCCGGATTTCGGGGACATCTACCCGAACGACCTCACGGAGCTCGACATCAAGGAGGTCAGCATCGTGCGGGGCGGCATCACCGCCGAGTTCGGCCGCGCGGGGGGCATGGTGGTCAACGCCATCACCAAGTCGGGCACCAACGAGCTCCACGGCGAGGCGCGGGGGGAGTACCAGCCGTCGAGCTTCGTGGCCGCGAACAAGAATGCGACCGTGCAGAACACCGAGGACAAGAATTTCGTGGGCCTGGCGCTCGGCGGCCCCATCGTGCACGACCGGCTGTGGTTCTACGGCTCGGCGAGCCGCCCGTCGACCACTCTCACCGACCGGCACAACAACCTGGGCGCGATCCCCGATCAGGAGACCACGACCAAGGAGTACTTCGGCAAGCTGACGGCCAACCCGAGCTCCAACCATTTCATCAACGCCTCGCTGCGCTCGCGCGACACCTCATTCGACGGCGTGAACATCACGTCGACCTCGGCCCCGAGCGTGGGAACCAACGATGCGAAGAAGTACCTGCTGGGCACCATCTCCTGGACGTGGAACCTGACCGCCGACAGCTTGGTGGAGGCCAAGTACAACCACGACAAGGAGGAGAACTCGACCAGCCCCTTCACCGATCTCGGCTACCGGCCGGCCTTCAACGCGGCGCGGCCGGACCTGGTGGGGCAGTTCACCACCACGCCGGATTTCATCATCGGCGGCGCCACGGGCGTGGGGCAGACGGTGGGCGGCGCGGTCCTGGCGATCAACAATCAGGATTACACCCGCGACGAGGGGCGGGCGACCTATCAAACCTTCAAGACGTGGGGCAACACGCGCCACGACCTGCGGACCGGCGTCACCTATGAGGACAGCTCCGAGCGTCTGGAGCGGCGCGCCAACGGCTGGGGGACGATCACCTGGAATTCAACCACCCGGCAGTTCACGGCGAGCTACAACTCCCAGCAGCCGCCGCACACCGGCCGCGGCACCTCCTACGGCGCCTTCCTCCAGGACCAGATCGCGCTCGGCGAGCGGTTGACGCTCACCCTCGGCGTGCTCGACAACAAGGATGACTATTTCGGCGAGGTGAACGGCGCGCCCGGCACCAAGCAGAAGAAGAAGATTCTCACCTTCGACTGGGGCCAGCAGATCCAGCCGCGCTTGGGGGTCGCGTTCGTACCGCGGCCGGAGCTGGGAGACAAGGTCTACGCCAACTTCGGCCGTTATTACAACACCGAGAACAAGTCGTTGGGCCGGGCCGCCTCGCCCACCCGCATCTTCACCACCCGGGCGACCTTCGACGCGGCGGGCAACCTGATCCTCCCCGAGGTCCCGGCGGCCAACACGCAGAGCAAGACGATCGACAAGGGGCTCGATCCAATGTACACGGACGAGTACCTCCTCGGCTACGCGCGGCCGTTCGGCGCCACCTGGTCGGCCGAGGTCTGGGGGATGTACCGCGACGTGGGCAACATCTACGAGGACGTGAGCCGCGACGGGCTCGGCAACGGCCCCTTCCACGTCGCGCAGCTCCCGAACGCCTATCGGCGCTACAAGGCCGTCACCCTGGAGGTGAATCGCCGGCCGGCGAACGACCGCTTCTATCATCTGTCGGTCAACGCCAGCTACACCTGGAGCCGGCTGACCGGCAACTGGGACATCGACTTCGGCGGCGACTCGCCGTTCTACAACTCCTCGTTCATCCAGGACGGCCCGGGCGTGCTGATCACCGACAACCGACGCCTGGACGGTAGGCACCTTCGCCTACTTTCAGAGCGGCGGCGCCTGGGAGGCCCGGGGTCTCCCCGATCCGAACGTGTCGAGCAGCTCCTACGTGCGCTACCTGGAGCCGGCCGGCTCCCGGCGGATGCCCGACTTTTACGGTCTCGACCTGCTCACCTCGTATGAATTCCGGTTCTCCGACGTCGGGCTGGAGCTCGAGGCGCGGGTGACCAACCTCTTCGACCGCCAGGTGCCGCTGACCGTGGACGACCGCCAGGTGCTCGGCCGGCCGGTGCCCTACGTGCCGAACAATCCGAACTTCGGCAAGGGGACGTTCTTCACCTCGCCGCGGTCGCTGGTGCTATCGGCGATCGTCCACTTCCACTAGACGGCTCACGATGTCTCCGCATGGAGGTCCGGGACTTCGCTCATGGCCTCGTCACCACCGAGGATCTCGTCCGGAAGCTTGGAGCCCCGCCGGCCGGGCTGACGGACGAGGAGCTTGGGGCCCCGCTGCGGCTCGAGCGGCCGGGCCGGCCCCCGGCGCTGCGGTTCCAGCGGCGGATCGAGGTGCCGCCGAGCGAAGGGATGCCCGATCCGGCGCAGCGGTCCCGCATCCTGCACGCCCTGGCCAATCACGAATTGCAGGCGGCCGAGCTGTTCGCCTGGGCCCTGCTGGCGTTTCCGGACGCGCCGAAGGACTTCCGCCAGGGTCTGCTGCGCATCCTGGCCGACGAGCAGCGGCACACCCGCATGTACATCGCGCGGGTGGAGGACGCGGGCGCCCGCTTCGGCGACTATCCGGTCAACGGCTATTTCTGGAGCAAGATCGAATCGATCACCACGCCCCTGCGCTTCCTCTGCGCCATGTCGCTCACCTTCGAGAACGCCAACCTCGATCACACGCAGGAGTACGAGGAGGCGGCCCGGCGGGCGGGGGACGCGAAGACGGCGGCGGTGATCGAGCGCGTCCATCTGGATGAGATCGAGCACGTCCGCTTCGGCTGGACCTGGTTGCAAATTTTCAAGCAGGAAGACGAGTCTGCCTGGGACGCCTACCGCGCCAACCTCACCTGGCCGCTCCGCCCGGCGAAGGCCCGGGGGCGGATTTTTCACCGGGAGGGGCGGGAGGCGGCGGGGCTGGAGGCGGAGTTTATTCGGCGGCTGGAGGAGGAGGGGGGGTAGGTCCTTGCCCGCTCGAGCACCATGCGCCGCATCCTCGCCAACCTCCTCTGCGAGGACGAGCTCGCGGGCCGCCGGAGCTCGCCGCCCCGGTCGGTCCTGGAGACGGTCGCCCGGATGGCGCCGTTGCTGCGCGTCTTCGCCCGGGAAGGAGACCATTTATGGAGCCCGGCGCCGGGTCCGGATCTCGAATCGGGCCCTCTCCGCGCTCTGCCTCCCGCGGACGAGGTCCTCGCCTGGTGCGAGACGCCCTCGGCCCTGGAGCACCGTGGAGGCCCGCGCCGTCCCGCCGCGATCGACTGGGACGCCCCGCTTCATGATCTCGTCTGGCAGCTCCCGACTCCCTCACCGGCCATCGTCGCCTCCGTGCACCACCGCGCCTTCCATCTCCAGGTCGCCGAATCGATCGGCTGCGCCCTGCCCGGAGCGCGGATGGTGGAATCTCTCGCGGAGCTCGACCGCATTCTCCGGACTGCTCCGCCGTCCTGGGTCGTCAAGGCGCCGCTCTCCGCTTCCGGGCGTTCCCGCTACATAGAGCGGAACGGCCCTGCGCTGATCGATCGCAAATCACGCCGCACCGTCGAACGGCTGTTCGATCAGCACGGTCCTCTCCTCTTCGAGCCCTGGATGGATCGCACGGCGGACTTCGGCGTCTCCGCGCTGCTGGGCCCCGAGCTTAGGATCGTGGGCATCCACGGTCAGAAGATTGATCGCAAGGGGCAGTTCGCGGAGATCGATCTCCATCCCGATCTCTCATCCCAGGATCGCGACCGCCTTCTGGAGACCACCGGGGCGGTCGCGGAAAAGCTCGGCGACGCCGGCTATGTGGGCCTCTTCGGAATCGACGCCTGGAGATACCGGACGGAGGCGGGGACCGTCCTGCACCCGCTGGGAGAGATCAACGCCCGCATGACCTTCGGGCTGGTGGCGTGGGCGAGGCATGGACGGCTAGAATCAGGGAGCGCATTCCCTCAAGGAGACCGGACATGAAAAAAGCCTGCGTGGCCTTGGCCCTGCTCCTGACCGCTCCCTCGGCCCTCCTCGCCTGGGGCCCGACCGGACACCGGATCGTCGGCCGGATCGCCATGAACCACCTGACGGACGAGGCGGCGCGCGGCGTCCAATGCCTGATCGGCCCCGAGGGGCTCGATCAGGTGAGCACCTGGCCGGACGAGATCCGCTCCGATCCCGCATGGAGCAAGGCAACCCCCTGGCACTTCATCAGCATCGACGACAACGAGACCCTGGAGACCACCCAGCGCGATCCCAACGGCGACGTGCTCGAGGCGATCCAGCGGTTCACGGCCGTGCTGCGCGATTCGCAGGCTACCGGTGAGTCGAAGCAGGAGGCCCTGAAGTTCCTCGTCCACTTCGTGGGGGACGTCCACCAGCCGCTGCACGTGGGCCGGCGCGCCGACCGCGGCGGGAACAGCATCAAGGTGACCCTGTTCAACCAGGAGACGAACCTCCATTCGGTGTGGGACGCCGGGCTGATCGACGCCGAGAAGCTCAGCTTCTCGGAATTCGCCGCCTTCATCGACCACCCCACGCTCCAGGAGATCCAGGCCTGGCAGAGCGCGACCCCAGCCGACTGGGCGAAGGAGTCCAAGGCGGTGCGGGACCGGGTCTACAAGACCGGCGACGGCAAGCTCAGCTATGAATACGACTACGTAGAGATCCCGCTGATCAAGCAGCGGCTCTTGCAGGCGGGGGTGCGTCTGGCGGGGCTCCTCAATTCCATCTTCGCGGAGAGCGGGCCGTCGATCCCGGACCGGACGCTATCCGCCGCTCCCCACAATCCCTAGGATCTCCCGCCCGTACTTCTGCACGATCGTGGGGCCGATGCCGGGGACGTTGAGGAGGTCGCTCTCGGTGCGCGGCCGGGTGGCGGCGAGGGCGGCCACGGCGCGGTCGGTGAGGATGCGGAAGGCGGGCACGCGGCGGCGCGCGGCCTCGGCGCGCCGCCAGACCTTGAGCGCCTCCACGACCTGCGGCGAGACCTGCTCCAGGGCGTCGGGCGCCAGGCTGTCCCGCAGCAGCCCGGCGGCGATCTTCTTGCGGACGGCCCGCGTCTCCCCCTTGTCGGGACGCTCCCGCGGCAGCCGCTTCTTGCGGGTCCGCGGCATCTCGTCCGACATCTCCACGCGCGCGATGGCCGCGACGTCCCCCCGGTAGCCGTCGGGGGTCAGCATCGCCCGCTGGAAGTGGATGGTGCGGCCCTCTTTCTCGAAGTTGTCGTCGGCGATCCGGAGCAGGCCGGCGCGGACCATGCCGCTCAGCAGGCGCTCGAAGGACTTGCGGTCGGAGAGCTCCTCGGGGCAGGTCTCGCGGTAGAGCTGGCCGGTGGACTGGCCGTCGCGCCCGCGCAGCGCGGTGAGCACCCGGTCGACGAGGTCCGTCTCCAGCGCGTTGAGCGGGCGCATGCTGCGGACTCCGCAGTCCGCGGGCGCGCAGACGTCGCAGATCCCGCAGACCTCGCCCGAATCCTCCTGATCGCCGAAGTGGCGCACCAGGTGGAGCATGCGGCAGCCGCGGGACTCGGCGTAGCGGACCATCATCTCGAGCTGCTCGAGCTTGTGGTCCCGCTGAGCGAGATAGGGCTTCTGCCAGCCGGCCGACCCCACCGCGACGTTGCCGTCGGCGTCGATCAGGGCGCCGCCGTGGATCCAGAGCTTCTCCAGCGCGCGCTCGAACAGCTCCTCGTCCATGCCGAGACGCTTGCGGATCTGGCCGTCGATCTGGGGCTCGGGCTTGAGCGCGCTGTAGATCCGGGCCAGCTCTCCGGCGTCCGGATAGTCCCGGGCGTGGAACCACTCGTGGTTGCGGCGGTCGGCGAAGGAGTAGAGGAGAATGGCCCGCGAGGGCTTGCCGTCCCGGCCGGCGCGGCCGATCTCCTGGTAGTACCCCTCGACGCTGCCGGGCAGGCCGGTGTGGATCACCGTGCGCACGTTCGGCTTGTCCACCCCCATGCCGAAGGCGATGGTGGCCACGATCACCTCCAGGCGGCCGGAGAGGAACCCCGACTGCACCCGGTCGCGATCGGCGGTGGTCATCCCCGCGTGATAGGCGGCGGCGGGAAACTTCTCCTGGAGCGAGGCGCCGAGGGCATCCGCCTCCTTGCGGGTGGGCGCGTAGACGATCGCCGGCCGGCGATCCGGGTCGGCGAGGATCTTGCGCACCGCGTCCCCGCGCTTGGAGGGGCGCATCTCCACCACCTCGA
>QHVW01000816.1 GCA_003223675.1 Acidobacteriota bacterium | reverse complement strand
AGTACGAGGTCTCGCAGATAGCGCGGAGCTGGGACGGCCGCTACGTCTACTACACGGCCAACCAGGAGCATCCCGGCAAGTACGACCTCTGGCGGGTGGAGGCCACGACAGGCAAAGCCGAGCAGCTCACGCGCCTCGGCGGCGGCTACACCCACGCCGTGCTCTCCCCCGACGAGAGCCAGATCCTCTTCATTCATTCGAAGATCGCCCAGCCGGACGAGGTGTACGCGCAGGCCGCCCGGCCGGGCGCCGAGCCCCGCCAGGTCACCCGGACGCGGACGCCGCTCTTCCTGGCCCAGAAGTGGACGATGCCGGAGATCCTCCCCATCCCCTCGACACACGGGGCCGGCGCCATCTACGCGCGGGTCTTCACGCCGGTGGGCTTCGACCCGGCGAAGAAGTATCCGGCGGCGGTGTTCATCCACGGCGCCGGCTACCTCCAGGAGGTCACCTACGGCTGGTCAAACTACTCCCACGAATTCATGTTCCACACCTTCCTGACCCGCCACGGCTACGTGGTGCTCGACATGGACTACCGGGCCTCGGCCGGCTACGGCCGCGACTGGCGCACGTCGATCTACCGCCAGATGGGCCATCCGGAGCTCGAGGACCTCCAGGACGGCGTGGCCTGGCTGGCGCAGCACAAGAATGTCGACTCCGCGCGGGTGGGGGTCTACGGCGGCTCCTACGGCGGCTTCCTCACCTACATGGCCCTCTTCCGCCAGCCCGACCTCTTCGCGGCCGGCGCGGCCCTGCGGCCGGTCTCCGACTGGGCGCACTACAACGACGACTACACCTCGGACATCCTCAACCGCCCGGAGGTCGACCCCGAGGCCTACGAGAAGAGCTCGCCCATCGAGTACGTGGAGGGGCTGCGCAAGCCGCTGCTGATCTGCGACGGCATGGAGGACAAGAACGTGTTCTTCCAGGACAACGTGCGGCTGGTGCAGCGGCTGATCGAGCTGAAGAAGGAGAATTTCGAGATGGCCGTCTATCCCGTCGAGGACCACGGCTTCGTGCAGCCCACGAGCTGGCTCGACGAGTACCGGCGGATCTTCAAGCTGTTCGAGACGAATTTGAAATGACCGGCCGTCCCTCCGCCTTGTAGGGGCGGCCCTATGTGGCCGCCCTGGGCGGGGGGAAATTCCCGACCGGACCAGCCCCCACCCAGGGCGGCCACGCAGGGCCGCCCCTACATTGGCACCCGCCTTGCTCCATCCCTCCTTCAAGGAGGAGCGAGCATGGCACGCTCAGCTACCAGCAGCACCTTTGCGCCGATCGGGCTCGGCACCGCACGCCCCTGGCTGGAGCGGCTGGCCCGCGCCGGCTACGCCGCCCGGGGGGCCGTCTATGCCCTGGTCGGCTTCCTGGCCGTGGAGACGGCGCTCGGCGCCCGCTCCCGGCCCACCGACACCCGCGGCGCCCTCCAGGAGATCGCCGGGCGGAGCACGGCATTCCTCTGGCTGATCGCCGTCGGGCTCGCCGGCTACGCCCTCTGGCGGATCGTCCAGGGGCTCCTCAATCCCGAGCACAAGCCGAACGACCTCAAGGGGCTCGCCCACCGCGTGGGCCGGGTCGGCAGCGGCCTGATCTACGGCGGCCTCGCCTGGGCCGCCGTGAGGATCGCCCTGGGAGCCCGCAATGCGGGCGGCGGGCACGCCTACCAGGCCTGGACGGCGAAGCTGATGAGCGAGCCGTTCGGCCGCTGGCTGGTGGCCGCGGTGGGGATCGGAGTGATCGCCGGCGGCCTGTTCCAGATCCGGCGCGGCTGGACCGAGCGGTTCCGCAAGGAGATCCGGCTCCAGGAGATGGACGCGACCGAGCGCAAGGTGGCGCTCAACAGCGGCAAGCTGGGGCTGATCGCCCGCGGCGTGGTCTTCCTGATCTCCGGCGGGTTCCTGGTCCAGGCCGCCTGGCGGTTCGCTCCGCGCCAGGCGCGCGGCCTGGGGGGAGCGCTGGCGGCGCTGGCCGGCCAGCCGCACGGCGCGATCCTCCTCGGCCTGGTCGCCGTGGGGCTGATCGCCTTCGGCGCCTATTCGATCCTCCTCGCCCGCTACGGCCGGATCGTGGTCTGACGGGCCCCGGCGCGGTGTAAGATCTCTGCGTCCCAGCGCAGAGGCTTTCTGTGACCGCAGACGACGCCAAGGTCAGCGACGAGACGTTGATCGGCCGCACCGCGGCCGGCGACCCCTCCGCCTTCGACCGCCTCGTACGGCGGCATCAGGCGGCGGTCTACCGCTTCGCGCGCGCCGCCGCGCCCGACGGTCCCCCTGGAGATACCGGCGACGCCGTGGAGATCCTCCGCGAGACCTTCCTGGCCGCCCGCCGCGCCGCCTCCAGGCACCGCGACGAGACCTCCGCCCGCCCCTGGCTCCTGGCCCTGGCCCGCCAGGCGATCGACCGCCGCCATCCACGCTTCCGCGAGGCCGACCTCACCCCCCTGCGCGAGCTGGCGCGGGCGGCGGGCTGGCAGTCCGGCGGAGGCGGCGCGGTCGACGAGAGCGGCTTGTCCGTCGAAACCGCCTTCGCGGCGCTGCCGCCCGAGGACCGCGAGATCCTCACCCTCTGCGACCGCGAGTACTTCACGGTGGACGAGGCCGCGCGGGTCACCGGCCTCTCCGACGCCGCCGTCCGCACCCGCCTGCACCGGGCCCGGCTGCGGCTGCTGGCCCGCCTCAAGGAGCGTCCCCATGGAGAGTGAGCGGATCGTCGCCGGCCTCCATTGTGGCGAGGTGCTGGCGGACCTCAGCGAGCACCTCGACGGCCGGCTGAGCTTCGACCGCGCCGAGCGGATCGACGAGCACCTGGCCGGATGCGCGGAGTGCGGGCGGCTCTTCGGCGAGGTCACGGCCGCGGTGCGCGCCCTGCGTCAGCTTCCGGACGAGCTGCTGCCCCCCGAGGTCGAGGAGCGTCTGGCGGAGGCCCTGCCCGGCTGAAGGAGAGCTGTCGATCCGCCCCGGCGAGCCGCCTAGAGCACCACGATCCGGCCGTCGCGGATCTCCAGCGTGCCGTCCTGGGCCGCCCACAGGAAGACGCGGTCCATGCGCTCGCGGATCGCCGGCGTCACCTGCCCATAGCCGAGCCAGGCCGCGACGGCGCGGACGATCTCGTCCTTGTCGCATTCGATGCCGCGGCCCGCGAGCCGACGGACGGTCTCCATCAGAAAAACGTAGTCATAGCGGCCGAACGTGGGCGTGGCGCCGGTCAGCAGGTCCCCCTGGCGGGCGACGATCCGCCGCGCCGCGGCCACCTCCACGTGCATCTCCAGCCGGGCGCGGACGCTCTTGCCGAAGCGCGGGCTCCCCAGGCGGACGGCCACCTTGCGGATCAGCTCCTCGCGGGTCATCTCCCCCGCTCCCCAGCAGGCCTGGCGGATGGCGGCCAGGATGCGCTCGTGGACCTCCGGGCTCACCGCCATCCCCGCCAGCCCGCCCACGGTGGTGAGACGCTCGGCGCCGATGCGGCCGAGCAGCTCCGAGGCCGGCTCGAATCCGCCGCCTTCACCACCATCGCCGTTCTTCCGGGCGAGCTCCGCCGCGGTCGGCACCAGCTCGCCGCGCAGGGCTTTGGCCAGCACGATCCGCCGCACCTGCTCCGTCCGCTCCTCCGCCACCGCCACCCGCTGCTCGATGGCGGCGGCGAAGGCGAGCAGCTCGTCGATCCGCCGCACGATCTCCCGCTGCTCGACCAGCGGCGGCACTGGCACCGGCATGCGCTGCAAGCGGGAGACGTTGATGTTCGACTGGTTGCTGCAGTCGGTGCGCACCGTCCGCGCCCACCGCCGTCCCCAGGGAGAATTGATCCAGCCGCAGAGATAGTGGCTGTCGACCAGGTGCCCGTCGCACTGGATGCGCACCAGATAGGAGGCGAAGACCGACTCTTTTTCGAGATCGAACACCGCGGCCTTGCCCACCAGCTCGGCGCTGTTGGTGCGATTGAACAGGATGTCCCCCGGCTGCACCGTGAACGAGCGGACGTCGATCCCCACGCGGGCGACGTACTTGAGGTCCGAGTCGTCCATCCGGCCGTCCCGGATGTTGACCATGCGCAGCATGACCACGCCGGTGCGCGGCTCGCCGTCCGCCTTGACCGACAGGCCGTACTGGGCGCGGTGGATGAGGTCCTGGAGCGCCACCAGGCTCCACCCTTCGGGCACCTCGGGGACCTCCAGCGGCTCCGGCGCCTCCCACTCGGTGGGCGCGAGGTTCTTCGGCTTGCGGGGGGCCCGGCGGTCGAACGCCTCCGCCTCGCCACGGGCCGACTCGTAGGCCTCGCGCCGGGCGGCGAAGGCGCGCGCGAGGCGCGGCGCGAGCGGCTCGTAGACCCCCCGCCGGTCGCGCCAGTCCCCGGTCAGCCGCCCCGAGAAGGCGTCGGCGAGCACCGCCTGCCGGAAGCGGCGCAGCATCTCCGGCACCCGCACGAGCCCCTCGCGGACGCGCCGCAGCGGCGCCATCAGCTCCGCCACCTTGTCGACGATCCGCCGCTGCTCGGCGCCCGGCGGCAACGGCAGGACGGTGGAAAGAAAGCCTTTGAAATCGAGGTTGCGCAGGTTCGTCGTCTGCGTCTGGTGCTCGTCGAAGCCGCCGCACAGGTAAGCGTAGGAGAGCGCGAGGTGGACGAACGCGGCGTCGATCTCGCGATGCACCCGCACCTGGCGGCAGAAATTGCTGCAGATCAGCGGCACGCCGCCGGCGCGCCGGATCGCCTCCTCGTCGATCAGCAGCGTCCGGCCGACCGGCTGGCTGGCGCCGCCCCCGGAGACCTCGACCACCAGATCGCCCACCGCGAGCTGCCGGCGCGCGAGGCTCGCCGGCTTGATCAGGCGCTCCTCCGCCGTCGTCCCGCGGTCGCGCTCCCAGTGGCGGAAATCCGTGCCGCGGATCACCCGCACCGGCACCAGGCCCGGGTGCTCCGCGGCCTTGCGCGGGTCCTCTCCCCACTCGCCGCCGAGCTTGTGGACGACGATCTCGTCCAGCGTCGTCTCCGCCCACCCTTCCGGCAGCTCCCCCGCGCGGCGGCCGATCTCCCAATCGGAGACGGCGCTCGTCACGAGCCCCCCTGCACGGCGTGCGGCCGCAGCGGCTCCGCGTCGCTCGACAACAGGTCGATCACCGATTGCAGATCGGCCATCGCGCTCTCCAGCTCGTTCATCGCTTCCTGCGCCAGGTCCTCGGGCGGCGGCAGCTCGTCCTCCAGCGACTCCTCCTTGAGCCATTTCAGGCCGTCGATCTTGAAATCGCGGGCGCGCACCTCGGCGATCGAGAACGACCGCCAGCGGTCCTCCCGCGAATCGCCGGCCGAGCGCCGGGAACGGCCGTTGGCATCGAGCCCGTAGCAGGCCTCGAACGCGGCGAGGTGGGCATGGGTGAGCGGGCGGTCCTTCTTGGTGATGCGCGGCACGTTGGTGCGCGCGTCGTAGACCCAGACGGTCTCCGTGGCCGGCCCCTTGGTGAAGAAGACGACGTTGGTCTTGGTGCCGGCGCTGTACGGGGTGAAGGTGCCGTTGGGCAGGCGCAGCACCGTGTGGAGGTCGCACTCCTGGGTGAGCACCTTGAACACCTCGCCGGCCTGATCGGCGAACAGGCAGTTGTCCGGCACGATCACCGCCGCCCGGCCGCCCGGCTTCAACAGCGTGATCACGTGCTGGAGAAAATTGAGCTGTTTGTTCGAGGTCTTCACCGTCAGGTCGTCCCGCCGGGGCACCTGGTTCGCCCCCTTGTTGCCGAACGGGGGATTGGTCAGCACGACGTCGAAGCGGCGCTCGCCGGGCTCGTCGTAGATCGAATCGCCGAGCGTGATCTCCGGCTCCAGCCCATGCAGGAAAAGGTTCATCAGCGCGAGGCGCCGCGGGCGCTGCACCAGCTCCTGGCCGAAATAGGTGCCGCGGCGCACCTGGCCCCGCAGCTCGTGGGAAGCGGCGCCGTCGTGCAGCAGCCATTCGTAGGCCACCACCAGGAACCCTCCCGTGCCGCACGCCGGATCGCAGATCGCGAATCCGGGGTACGCGCGCGGATCGGGCTGCACGCAGCGCACGATCGATTGGATCAGGCGGCGCGGCGTGAAGTACTGCCCGGCCCCCTTCTTCCCTTCGCTCGCCGCCTTCTCCAGCAGCCCTTCGAAGACGGCGGCCTTGAGATCGATCTCCAGCGTGGTCCATCGCGTCTCGTCGATCAGGTCGATCAGACGCTTCAGGTTCGCCGGGTTGTTGAAGCGCGAGGCGGCGCGCGTGAAGATGTCGCCGAGCAGGCCCTGCTGCTGGCTGAGGCGCCGCAGCACGCCGTTGTAGTGCTGGGTCAGCGCCTCCCCCTGGCGGTCCGCCAGCGCCGGCCAGGAGCAATCGATCGCCGCGCCGTCCGGCGGCGCCGCCATCCGGCTGAGATCGATTCCACGCTCGTCCGCCATCTTGAGAAACAGCAGATACGTGATCTGTTCGATGTAATCGCCGTAATCGATGCCATCGTGCCGCAGCGTATGGCAGAAACCCCAGAACTTCTGGACCACATCGCTCATGCGTCCTGTACCTCGGCTCGGTTGGAAAGAGGGAAGAAATGCAACGGGGACGTATCGTAGCCGATTCGGGAGCGATCTAGAA
>QHVW01000815.1 GCA_003223675.1 Acidobacteriota bacterium | reverse complement strand
GAGGTCGTCATCAAGGGTAAGGGTGGTCGTCTTCATGGGGTAAGCATACTACATATCGGAGATTTCATTCATATCCAGGAGGATCGTAGCGTACGCTGGCCTCCTCCCGTCGTGTCTGAGGACCGAGAAGCTATAATCTCCCCCCATGCCCCCTGACTTCGACACCCTCGTCAAGCTCCACATCTACCGCACCCTCGCCGAGACCACCAAGGCCCCCTCGGCCGGCGAGGTGGCGCGGGACCTCGGCGTCGGCGCTCCAGAGGTCGAGGCCGCCTTCGGGCGGCTGTATGGCCGGCGGCTCCTCGTGCTGGAGCCGGGAGACCCCACCCGGATCCGGATGGCCCCGCCGTTCTCAGGGATCGAAACCGCCTTTCCGGTGGAGGTCCGGGGGCGGCGGTACTACGCCAACTGCGTGTGGGACGCATTGGGCGTGGCCGCGGCCCTGCATGAGGACGCCGTGATCCCGGCTTCCGACGGCTTCAGCGGCGAGCCGATCACCCTGGAGGTGCGGGATGGGCGGCCCGTGCCCCAGGAATGCGTGATCCACTTCGCGGTCCCGGCGGCCCGGTGGTGGCACGACATCGTCTACACCTGAGCGACCATGCTGCTCTTCCGGTCGGAAGAGACGGTCGATCGCTGGTGCGCGGCCCATCAGGTCCCCCGGCGGCCGCTGGTCAGTCTGGAGCAGCTCTGGCACTTGGCCGTGGTGTGGTATGAAAACCGTCTCACGGCCGAGTCGCGACGCCCCACTCCGCAGGATATGGTCGGGATCTTCGCGTCGGTCGGTCTGGAGGGCCCCTTTTGGGACCCCGCGGCGGATCAGTGGGCCGGGGCGTCCTGACCGGATGGTTTCATCCTGGCCTTTTCAGCCGGGCCGCTGGCCCGCTCCTCGGAATCGTCGGCCCGTTCCACGGAATTGTTGGTCCGCTCCGCGGAGTGGAAGGTCCGCTCCTCGGAATTGTTGACCCGTTCCTCGGAGCGGAAGGCTCGCTCCGCGGAATTGTTGAGCCGCTCCGCGGAAGGGAAGGACGGCTCTGAGGAGCGGAAGACCCGCTCCGCGGAACGGACGGCTCGCTCCTCGGAGCGGACGGACCGCTCCTCGGAATGAGCCAACCGCTCCGTGGAGCGAACCAACCGCCGGCCCCGGTGGAAGGACCCAACTGCGGAATCGTTGAGCCGCTCCGCGGTTCCATTCAACGGCTCCCTGGAGCCGGCCTCTCGCTCTGCGGTGGCGGCCTCCGGTAGCCGGCTCAGAAAGACCATGGGCTCGGCTACGATAGAATACCTGTCCAAAAGGGAGGCCGAAGACCCCTGATGTCCCGCTTCTTCATCAGCTACCGCCGGGAAGACGGCAGCGGCTACGCCGGCAGGATCTACGACCATCTCCTCCAGAGCTTCGGGGAAGATCACGTCTTCATGGACGTGGACGCCATCGAGCCCGGCCAGGATTTCGTCGAGGTCATCCAGGACGCCGTGGGCTCGTGCTCGGCGCTGATCGCCGTCATCGGCCGCAACTGGGCGGGCGTGCGCGCGGACGGCAGCCGCCGGATCGACGATCCCGAGGATTTCGTGCACCTGGAGGTGGCCACGGCCCTGGAGCGCGGCGTGCGGGTCATCCCTGTCCTGGTCGACGACGCCGAGGTCCCGAAATTGACGGAGCTGCCGGCGCGGCTGCAGGCGCTGGCGCGGCGCAACGCCGTGCGGGCGACTCACACCAGCTTCCGCGCGGAGATCGACCGTCTGGTCCGGGCGCTGGCCAAGATCGAGACGCCGGCGGCGGCCGGCAGCCCTCCCTCGCCGCCGGTCGCCGCGGCGAGCGCCAAGCCGTCCCCGGGATCCATAGAGCAGCCCCGCGTCAGCCGGCTTGACATCCCGGAGGACGTCTATGGTGGGCTTTTCCTGTCACCGGACGGCCGGGATCTCTATCTTTCCCGGCTGCGGGAAAAGATCGGGTCCACCGAGCAGTACGATCTGTTGCACTTCGACATGGAAGGGGGAGGGCTCACCCGGCTCGCCGACGTCGGCCCGGATGGCGCCTACTATGCGGGCTTTCTGGGCGACTTGTTCTACAAGACCCAAGCCGTCGAGAAGTACGAGACCCACAAGATCCTTTGTTTCCGGGGGCGCACGGGCGTTCCTGATCCGATCAGCAAGTTGATCGTGCAGTCCTTCGGCATCCTGGGCGGCAAAGAGATCTTCGTCAAAGAGCAGGGCCACTTCAAGGAATGGGTGCCCCTTTTGGGCTCGACGACGTGGCTGGACCTGGGTGAGGCCAAGCAATCGATCGTCTGGAGCCATCCCCGGCAGCTGCTCCTGCTGCTGAAACGTTCCAGGCAGGACGGCCCGCAAGATGGGAAGGCTCCCCTCTGCGAATATCACCTTGTCGAGCTCAGCCCCTTTCATACGGTCAAGGATTCCCGTTGCGTGCTGGTCGAAAGCCCGACGCGCCGGTATGGGTGGTTTACGAGCTGGACGGACGACCGCGTGCTGGTTGTCGAGTTGCACGACACCAACGGTGACGGCAAGGTCGATTATAAGGATGATCGGAACGAAACCGTCCATGCTCTCAATCTGCGGACGGGAGGGATCTCTCCGGTTCTGCCCGAGCTTGCAAACCGTACGGGCCTCGGAGGGCATCCGTCGGGGAGGTACGTCTACTCCCTGGAGGAGATCACGAAGAACGAGACGTACGTCCTGCGCGTCATGGACGTCAAAGCATCGTCGTCGACCGACCTGGCGGTGTTGAAAGGCGGCAAGTATGAGGGCTGCCAATCGGAAGACATTTTACTGTTGGGAGGACCGCAGCTCGATCTATCGCATCGAGCTTCCCAAGGTGAGCTGAGCCGATGACCGTCCTCCGGCATATCCTTTCCATCCTCTTGCTGCCGGTGACGGTCACCCTCGTCGTGCCGTACGTCCTCCTCTCTTTGCGCCCCTTTTCCTCCTTGAGCCTCGCCGCGGCGTTCCCCGGAGCCGGGGTGATCCTCTGCGGGTTGGCGCTCGTCTTCGTGACCATCCGATACTTCGCGACTCTGGGCCGCGGCACGCTGGCTCCCTGGGATCCGCCGAAGCACCTCGTGGTGGCGGGGGTGTACCGGCATGTTCGCAACCCGATGATCAGCGGGGTGATGCCGATCCTGTTCGGCGAGGCACTGGGGCTGCGTTCGGTCCCGCTGCTCGAATGGGCCCTGGGATTCCTGGCGTTGAACATGACCTACATCCCGTTGCTGGAGGAGCCCATGCTGGAGGGGCGGTTCGGCGACGAGTACCGGCAGTACAAGCGGCACGTGCCGCGGTGGGTGCCCCGGCGGACCGCGTGGGTGCCGCCGTGGGCATAAGTTGGCGCCGTCAAGCGTCGCGGAACGTATTTTGCAATTCCCTTCTTGATCCGCGCGCCTTCCCAGGCGCGCACCAAGGGGGTTTTCCGTGAGCGACGATGTATCCCACGACGACCTGAAGCCCGATCCGGAAGAATCCACGGCAGAATCTACAAATCCTCACGGGCTGGACCGCCGCACGTTCATCGCCCTGTCCCTCGGCGCGGTGCCGGCGGTGAGCGTCGCCACGAGCACGGTCCTGGAGGCCAAGGCGGTGGCGGCGCGGCCGGCGCCGGGGAGCGCCACAATCCCCGTGCGGCTCAACGTCAACGGCACGGGGCGGCGGCTCCGGCTCGATGCACGCACCAGCCTCCTCGACGCGCTGCGCGAGGACCTGGCACGCGCGGGCACCAAGAAGGGGTGCGACCACGGGCAGTGCGGCGCCTGCACGGTGCTGATCGACGGCCGCCGCGTGCTCTCCTGCCTGACGCTGGCCGCGACGGCCTCGGGGCACCGGGTGACCACCGTCGAGGGGCTCGCCCAGGGGGACCGGCTGCATCCGGTGCAGGCGGCCTTCCTCAAGCACGACGCCTTCCAGTGCGGCTACTGCACGCCGGGCCAGATCGTCTCGGCCGTGGGCCTGCTGGCCGAAGGGTGTCCGGACGATCCCGCCCACATCCGCGAATGCATGAGCGGCAATCTCTGCCGATGCGGCGCCTATCCGAACATCGTGGCCGCCGTCCGCGAGGCGAAAGGAGGGAAGGTGTCATGAATCCCTTCTCCTATTCGAATGCCAACCGGCCGGAGGAGGCGGTCGCCGACGTCTCCCGCAACCGTCAGGCGAAATTCCTGGCCGGCGGCACGACGCTGGTCGATCTGCTGCGGCTGGACGTCGAGACCCCCGATCATCTGGTGGACATCAATGGTCTGCCGTTGGCCCGCATCGAGCCGCTGCCGGGCGGCGGCGTACGGATCGGCGCCATGGTGCGCAACAGCGATTTGGCCAACGATCCCACGATCCGCAAACGCTATCCGGTGCTCTCGGAGGCCCTGCTCTCGGGGGCCAGCCCGCAGCTCCGCAACATGGCGACCGTGGGCGGAAACCTGATGCAACGCACGCGTTGCTATTACTTCCGCGATACCGCCTATCCCTGCAACAAGCGGGCGCCCGGCTCGGGGTGCGCCGCGCTCGAAGGGTACAACCGCATCCACGCGCTGCTGGGCACCAGCGAGAAGTGCATCGCGACCCACCCCGGCGACATGCCGGTGGCCATGGCGGCGCTCGACGCGATCGTCCACACCCGTCGTCCCAACGGCACGGAGCGGTCGATCCCGTTGGTCGATTTCCACGTTCCCTATGGTGAGGATCCGGCGCGAGAGAGCGTGCTGGAGCACGGCGAATTGATCACCGCGGTCGAGCTGCCGGCGGTCCCCTGGTTCGCGCGGTCGCATTACCTCAAGGTGCGCGACCGGGCGAGCTATGAGTTCGCGCTGGCGTCGGCGGCGGTGGCGCTCGACCTCGATAGGGACCGCATCCGCGCCGCCCGCGTGGCCCTGGGCGGCGTGGGCACCAAGCCGTGGCGCTCGCCCGAGGCGGAGCAGGCGCTCGCCGGCCGGAAAGCGGAGGAGGCGACGTACCGGGCCGCCGCGGAGGCGGCCTTGTCGGGTGCGCGACCCCAGAAGGACAACGGGTTCAAGATCGAGCTCGCGAAGCGCACGCTGGCCCGGGCGCTCGCGGTGGCCGCGGAGAAGAAGGTATGAGCTCTCTCAATGATCTCGATGATGCCGCGACCTCGAGAAAAGACGGCGGCCGGAATGCGGCGATCGGAAAACCGATCGATCGCGTGGACGGCCGGCGGAAGATCACCGGCGCCGCCCGGTACGCGGCGGAATTCAAGCACGACCGCTTGACCCACGCGGTGCTCGTGCAGAGCACCATCTCCAAAGGACGGATCACCTCGATCGACACCGCCGCGGCCCGGCGCGCTCCGGGAGTGATCGCGGTCCTCAGCCACGAGAACATGCCGAAGCTCAAGGGCGCGCCGAGCGGCCCCAAGGCCAAGCCGCTGGAGACCGGCAAGATGGGAGAGGACCGGCTGCCGTTCGAGGACGACGCGATCCATTACGCGGGTCAGCACGTGGCGCTGGTGGTGGCGGACACGCTGGATCACGCCCGCCACGCCGCCTCCCTGGTCCAGGTCCACTACAAGGAAGAAAAGCCGGCGCTGACGATCGAGGACGCGGAATCGACGGCCTATTTCCCCAAGGCCTCGTTCGGCCGGCCGTTGCAGCACCAGCGCGGCGACGTCGAGGCCGCGCTGGCGGCGCCGGGGGTGGTGAAGATCCAGCAGACGTACACGATCCCGGTCTTGACCAACAATCCCATGGAGCCCTCGGCCACCGTCGCGGTCTGGGACGGCGACAAGCTCACCGTCGCGGACTCCACGCAGGCGGTGATGGGCACGCGGGCGGTGCTCGCGCAGGCGTTCGGCATCCCCAAGGAGGACGTCCACGTGCTCTGCCCCTTCACCGGCGGCGGGTTCGGCTGTAAAGGTTTTCAATGGGGGCACACGATGCTCGCGGCGATGGCCGCCAAGGTGACCCGCCGGCCGGTGCAGCTCAATCTCACGCGGCAGCAGATGTTCACCTCGACCGGCCACCGGCCGCCGACCCGGCAGACGATCGCGCTCGCCGCGCGCAAGGACGGCAAGCTGACCGCCCTCCGCCACGAGACCCTGCAGCCGACGTCGCCCACCACCGAGTTCATCGAGCCGTGCGGCCTCACCACGAGCAAGCTGCTCTACTCGTGCGAGAACGTGGCGATCCCGCACCGGCTGGTCAAGGTCAACGTGGCGCCGCCGACGCCCATGCGGGCCCCCGGCGACTGCCCGGGGAGCTTCGCGCTCGAATCGGCCATGGACGAGCTGGCCTATGAGCTGGGGATCGATCCGATCGAATTACGGCTGCGCAATTACGCGGAGATGGACGAGGGGGAGAAGAAGCCGTGGTCGAGCAAGCACCTCAAGGAGTGCTATCAGCGCGGCGCCGAGATGTTCGGCTGGAGCAAGCGCCATCCCAAGCCGGGCTCGATGAAGGACGGCGACCTGCTGGTGGGCTGGGGGATGGCGACGGCGCTCTATCCGGGCAACCGGCGGCCGGCGTCGGCGCGGGCGCGGCTCACGCCGGACGGCCACGCACTGGTGCAGGCCGCCACGCAGGACCTCGGCACCGGCTCCTACACGGTGTTCACCCAG
>QHVW01000814.1 GCA_003223675.1 Acidobacteriota bacterium | reverse complement strand
GCGAGACCTCTACGGCCTCGACGTGTCCCTGCAGACGGTGTTCGACGCCACCGACCTGCGCGACTTGGCGGACCGCGTCATCGGACAGGGCCTGGAGGAGGAGGTGGGCGGCCTCTCCCCCGAGGAGCTGGAGGCCCTGCTCGCCAGCGAGGGCGAGAAAGCCGCATGAGCCTCACCGACCGGATCTCCGCCCTCACCCCCGAGCAGCGCGCCCTGTTCGAGAAGCTGCGGGACAAGCAGCGGCAGGCCGCGCGCCCGCCGCAGCCGCCGCCTATCCCGCGGGTGACCGGCCCCACGGGGGAAGGGGACTGGCCGCTGTCGCTCGACCAGGAGCGCTACTGGTTCATGGAGCAGCTCTATCCCCAGGGGGCGGGGCTCAACCTCGGGAGCGCGTCGCGCATGCGCGGGTCGATCGCGCTGCCGGTGGTGGCGGCGGCGCTCGCCGAGCTGACGCGGCGCCACGCCACCTGGCGCACCAGCTTCCCGCTCGCCGGCGACGCTCCCGTGCAGCGGGTGGCCCCCACGGGGGGGCAGCGCCTGGCCTTCATCGACCTCACCAGCCTTCCTCCCGCGCGGCGCGAGGCCGAGGCGTTGCGCCTGGCGAAGGTAGAGGCGGCCGTGCCGTTCGACCTGCAGCGCGGGCCGCTGGTGCGCGCGAGCCTCCTCCGCCTCGGCCCGGACGACCACGTCTGCCTGCTCACCATCCACCACCTGATCGCCGACGGCCTGTCGTTCCCGGTGATCTGGGGCGAGCTGGCCGTGCTCTGCGCCGCCTTCGCGACCGGGCTCCCGCCGGCGCTGCCGGAGCCGCCGGTCCACTACGCCGACTTCGCCGTCTGGCAGCGCGGCTGGCTGCGCGGGGAGGTCCTGGAGGGGCTGGTCTCCTGGTGGCGCGAGCGGCTGGACGGCTTTCCCCTGGTGCTCGACCTCCCCCTCGACCGGCCGCGCCCGGCGGTGGCGCGCATGCGCGGCGGACAGGTGGTCGAGAGCCTGCCGGCCGGGCTGTCGGAGCGGCTGCGCGCGCTCTCCCGCGGCGAGGGGGCGACCCTGTTCATGACCGCGCTCGCGGCCTTCGCGGCGCTCCTCCACCGCCATTCCGGCCAGGAGCGGCTGATCCTGGGCGCCAACAACGCCAACCGCAACCGGCCCGAGATCGAGACGGTCCTCGGCTGCTTCGTGACCCAGGTGCCGTTCCCCCTCGACCTCACGGACGATCCTCCCTTCCGCGAGCTGCTGGCGCGCGTCCGGCAGTCGGCGCTGGGCGTCTACGCCCACCAGGACCTGCCGTTCGGCAAGCTGATCGAGGCGATCCATCCGGAGCGCGAGCTCAACCGCCAGCCGGTCGTCCAGGCCCTCCTGCAGGTGCTCGACGGCAAGCCCTCCGGCGGCGGCCTGGCCGGCCTCGCCTTCGAGCCGGTGCCGGTGTTCGACGGCAACGCCCGCTACGACCTGATGCTGACCCTGTTCGACCGCCCCGAGGGGCTCCTGGGCGAGCTCGAATACGACGCCGACCTGTTCGAGGAGGGCACGGCTGTGCGCCTGTTCGACCGCCTGCGCCACCTGCTGGAGGCGGTGGCCGCCGATCCCGATCTGCGGCTGTCGGCGATCCCGCTGCTGAGCGCGGCCGAGCGCGAGCAGCTCCGGCGCGACGAGCGGACGCCGGCCCTCGTTCCCTTCCCGGCCCTCCCCGTTCACGAGGCGATCGCGGAGATGGCGCGCCACCGCCCGGAGGCCCTGGCGGTGGTCTGCGGGGAAGAGCGCTGGAGCTACGGCGAGCTCGTCGGCCGCGCCAACGCCCTGGCCCGCCGTCTCCGCCGCCTGGGGGTCGGCCCCGAGGTCCGGGTGGCGGTCTGCGCCGAGCGCTCGGCCGGCCTGGTCGCCGCCCTGCTCGGCGTGATGGCGGCGGGCGGCGCCTACTTGGCCGTCGACCCTGAGGATTCGCCGGCGCGCATCGCCTTCGTCCTCGCCGACTCCGGCGCGGCCGTGCTGGTGACCGACTCCGCCGTGGCGGCGCGCCTGCCCGCGGCGGCCCTCCCCCGCGTCCTGCTGGACGAGCCCCTGCCCCCGGCCTCCGCGCCGCCCGTCTCCGGAGTGCTGCCGGAGAACCTGGCCTACGTGATCTACACCTCGGGCTCGACCGGCGCCCCGAAGGGGGTGGGCGTGAGCCACGCCGCCTTTGCCGGGCACGTGGCGACCTGGGCGCGGGTGCACGGCGTGGGCCCGGCGGACCGCTTCCTGCAATTCAACTCGGCCAGCTTCGATCCCGCCGTCGAGCAGGTCTGCACCGTCCTCAGCTCCGGCGCCGCCCTGATGATGCGCGGGCCG
Organism: Acidobacteriota bacterium; assembly: GCA_003223675.1. Taxonomy (GTDB): domain Bacteria; phylum Acidobacteriota; class Thermoanaerobaculia; order Multivoradales; family UBA5704; genus DATARR01. The sequence goes on along the minus strand of QHVW01000814.1, from coordinate 1,635 downwards.
GAGATGTGGGAGGGCGAGGAGCTGACGGCGCGCATCGCCGCCCTGGAGCTGACGGTGGTCGACCTGCCCACCTCGGTCTGGTCGCGCTGGGTGGCCGGTCCCCTGGCCGCGGCGGACGTTCCCCCCTCGGTGCGCCGGGTGCTCATCGGCGGCGAGGAGCTGCGCGCCGGGCACGCCCGCGAATGGCACCGCAAGGGGCTCTCCCACGTGCCGCTGCTCAACGGCTACGGGCCCACCGAGGCGGTGGTCTCCGCCACCCAGCACGAGGTCGGGCCGCGCGACGGGGAGGCCGGCCGGATCTCGATCGGCCGCCCGCTGCCGGGGCGCGTCGCCCGGGTGCTCGGCCGGTGGGGGGAGGAGCGGCCGGTGGGCGCGCCCGGCGAGCTCTGCCTGGGCGGCCCGCTCGCCCGCGGCTACCTCGGCCGGCCGGCGCTGACCGCCGAGCGCTTCGGCCCCGACCCGCTGACGGATGAGCCGGGAGCCCGCCTCTACCGCAGCGGCGATCTGGTGCGGCGCCGGCCGGACGGCGATCTGGAGTTCCTCGGCCGCGTCGACGACCAGGTCAAGATCCGCGGCTTCCGGGTCGAGCCCGGGGAGGTCGCCGCCGCCCTCCTGGCCCACCCCGCGGTGCGCCAGGCGGAGGTGGTGGCGCGATCCGACCGATCGGACGGATCCGACCGATCCGTCGGATCCCCACCCGGCCTGCGGCTGGTGGCCTACCTGGTGCCCGCCGGCCCGCCGCCGGCGGACGCCGAGCTGCGGGCCTTCCTGCGCGAACGCCTGCCGGAGGCCATGGTGCCCGCGGCCTTCGTCCCCCTGGACGCGCTGCCGCTCACCCCCCACGGCAAGGTCGATCGCCGGGCGCTCCCGCCGCCGCCGGAGGCCGCCGAGCTGGCCGGCTCGGCGCCGCCCCGCGACGCCCGGGAGGAGCGGCTGGCGGCGGTCTGGCGCGAGGTGCTGGGCCTCGCGCGGCTGGGCGTCCACGACAACTTCTTCCAGCTCGGCGGCGATTCAATCCTCGCCATCCAGGTGGTGGCGCGGGCCCGCCGGGAGGGGCTCGCGATCACCACCCGGCAGCTCTTCGAGCACCAGACGGTCGCCGCCCTGGCGGCGGCGGCCGGGAGCGCCGGGCCCGAGACCGGCGAGGAGCAGGGGCCGGTCGTGGGGGAGGCGCCGCTGACGCCGGTGCAGCGCCATTTCTTCGCCGAGGAGCGGCGGCGGCCGTGGCACTACAACCAGGCGGTGCTGCTCGTCCCCCGCGAGCGGCTGGCCGCGCCGGCTTTGTCGTCGGCCCTCGACCGGCTCGCGGCGCACCACGACGCGTTGCGGCTGCGGTTCCGATGGGAAGGCGGCGAATGGCGGCAGAGTCATGCGCCGGCGGCGCCGGTGCCCCTCCTGGAGGCCGATCTCAGGTCCGGCGCGCTCGCGGACGCCGCCGAGCGGCTCCAGTCCGGGCTCGATCTGGAACGGGGTCCCCTCTTCACGGCCGCGCTGTTCCGGATGGAGGAGGGCGACCGCCTGCTCCTCACCGCCCATCACCTGGTGGTGGACGGCGTCTCCTGGCGCGTGCTGGTGGAGGATCTGGCGGCGGTCCTCGAAGGGCGCGCGCTGCCGCCGAAGACCACCTCGTGGAAG
>QHVW01000813.1 GCA_003223675.1 Acidobacteriota bacterium | reverse complement strand
AATCCGCGTCCAGCGCCAGCGACGTGCCGTCGATCGTCACCTGGCGCTCCTGCATTGCCTCCAGCAGGGCGGCCTGGGTCTTCGGCGGCGTGCGGTTGATCTCGTCGGCCATCAGGATCTCGGTGAACACCGGCCCGCGCAGCAGGCGGAAAGAGCCCGAGGGGGCGTCGAAGATGTTGGTGCCGATGACATCGGCGGGCATCAGGTCGGGAGTGAATTGCACGCGGGTGAAGCGCGCTCCCAGGGCCGCGGCGAAGGCACGGGCGAGCAGGGTCTTGCCCAACCCCGGCACCCCTTCGAGCAGCGCGTGACCCCCGGCCATGTAGGTCACGAGCAGGGTCTCGACGGCGGTGCGCTGCCCGAGGACGACGCGGTCCAAGGCGGCGGCGAGCTGTTGGGCGGCCTCGATCAGGCGCGCGGTCGAAAGGTCGGCGGCGGTCGAGCTCATGCGGCGTTCTCCCGTTCGGTTTTTGTCTCTTCTTCGGCTGGCCGCCCCTTGCGGCGGCGCGCCACCTCGCGCGCCAGGGCCACCAGCTCACGGGGGCCGGCCGTTTCGGCGCGGCGGTCGAGCTCCGCGGGGAGATCGGCGTCGCGGTCGAGCTCCCGCACTCTTTCGAGCAGCCGCCGCGCCGCCTCCCGATGATGGCCCAGGCGGTGGTGGAGGGCGCCCAGGCCGAGCAGGAAGAAGCCGGTCGAGCCGGTCACGGCCGGAGGCTCGCTCCAGGCCGGCCCGAAGCGGCGCGACAGCACCCAGAGGGCCACCAGATAGAGGACGGCGAGGTGGATGAGGATCAGGTCGAGCGTGCGTCCGACTGCAGCGGTCTCCTGTGCCCCCCGCGCGGCGATCAGCCCGTGATGATACTCGTCGAAGGTCCAGTGGTCCCCCAGGCGCCGGCGCAGGGTCTCCAGCAGGGCGGCGTTGCCGGGCTCGCCCAGGCGGGCGTTGGCGAGGGCGTCCGCGGGCAGGAGGAGGATGCGCCCGTGGTAGCGCCGTACGGCGGCGATCACGGCCCCTCCACGGGGAGAACGATAGAGCACGTCCGCCTCCTTCGGGATCTCCGGCCTCCAGCGCGGCGCCCAGACGCGGACCGGCGGGGCGTTGCGCAGGCCGGGCGCCGGCACGAGGCTCCATTCCTGGCGGGAGAAGCGGCGCCATTCGAAAGGATTGAGCGAGCCTTTCCTGACCTCGTCGAGGGGCAGGCCCAGCCTCACCAGCGTCAGCAGCTCCCCGGCGTTCCCCCAGGTGCCGGAGTAGGCCAGCACGAGATCGCCGCCGCGCCGCAGGTGGCTTTCGAGCGCCTCGGCCGGCTCCAGCGACGCCGTCGACTGTTGCCAGGGGAAGGTCGAGACCAGCACGCCGCGCTCGCGGAAGCGTTCGAGCGGCTCGCGGAGGAGGGAGACCCGGGCGCCCCGGGCCGCGAGATACCGCCGGGCCGCCAGCCATCCGTTCGGCCCCTTCGCGAGGGAGCTCCCCCGCGCCTCGCCCGCGCGGCCGAAGAGGAGGACGATCCCCACGACCAGCAGCAGGAAGAGGGCGGCTCCCACGAGCAGACGGCTGCGCAGCAGGTCCTTCACGCCAGCGTCTCCTCCAGCCGTCCCAGCAGGCCGCGCAGGTCCTCGACGGCGGGCGGGTGCGGGCCGTAGGTGAGGACGTCGAGCCGGCGGACGAGGTCGCGCAATTGGTCCCCTTGCAAATCGTCCCCCTGCAAATCGTCCCGGCGGGAGCGCGCCACCAGGTCCCGGCTGGTCCAGTCGGGCTCGGCCGCGGCCCCGGCCAGGGAGCGCGCGAGCCACCACCAGAGGGCTTCCAGCGCCTCGGGGATCCGCCCCTCGGCCAGGCGGCGCTCGAGCTCCTTCCGCCAGCCGGCGGCGTCGAGCGCGGCGGCCGGGGCCGGCGACGCCGCCAGCTCCCCCCTCTCCAGGCTCCGCGGCCGGCGACGAAAACGGGGCCACAGGGCGCGCGCGAGCAGCAGCAGGGCCAGCGCCGCCACCGCCACGGCGAGGACGAGGAAGGTCTGCTTCGACAGGTGGAGCATCCGGGCCCCGCGCAGGAGCGCCTCGGTGAGGGCCTCCTGGAGGGCGCGGCCGAGCTCGCCGAGATAGGAGCTCTCCGGCGGCACGGGGGCGCGGTCGACCCCCGCCAGGGCGCGCGCCAGCACAACCGGGTCCGCGGGGACGGCCGGCCCCAGGGGCCCCGGGGGGATCGCGTGCGGGCTCAGGACCAGGGCTCCCCCGGCGGCGAGGACGACAACGGCAGCGGCGGCGGTGGCGGCGGCGGGCTGCCGAACACAGAGTCGATCTGCGAGCGCAGGTCGGACCCCTCCTTCCTCCCACGCACGTCGAAGAAGAGCATGCCGATGCCGAACGCCGTATAGAGGTAGACCGCCATGCGGACCAGCGCGCTGAGGAAGACTGCCGGGACCTGGAGCCAGAGCCAGCGCGACATGGCGGACTGCACGTCCTGATCCCCGGACATCGCATGACGGAAGATGTCGATGAACATCGGGAGCTGGAACGGCAGCGCCACCAGCAGGCCGGCCAGGTAGCTGATCAGGGTGGTCACCAGCATCAGGACGAGGATCTTGACGATCGGGCTCTCGGTGAGCCGGTGGTTGGGGTTGAAGCGGGCGAGCTCGGCGCTGCGGGAGAGCGCGGCCACGCCGAAGACCCCCTCCTCGACCATCACCGGCAGGGTGAAGGAGAGCAGTGGGGCGACGTAGAAGACCGGCACCACGCAGAGCACGAGGGAGGCGAGGGTGGCCAGCCCCGAGAGGAGCAGGGTCCCCCAGACCGGCGGCCGGGAGGCGAAATTCCACGCCCGTCCCATGGCCAGATAGGCGAGAGCCGAGACGACGAGGAGGATCAGCGCGCCCAGCACGACCCACGGGGTCCAGAACAGGGGCACAGACCCGCCCCCTCTCTCCCCGTTCAGGACGCCGCGCAGGTTGAGGATCTGGACCACCTGCACGAGGGTGCTGAGGACGGCGACCGGCACCGCCACGGCCGGGAAGATGGCCCGCAGGTGGGTGCGCACCCGGCGCATCGCCTCGTCGAGCAACACCAGGAACGGCATCGGGGTGGGACGGAACGGCTCAGTCATCGGTCGGCTCCAGGGAAACGGGGCGGAGGGCGAGGGCCAGGAAGGCCCCCTCCAGGGCGAGGCCCAGGACCAGCTTGGCGCCGGCCGGGATCTCGGGCGACGGCGAGACGAAGACCTCCACCAGGGCGAGCACGAGGAACCAGGGGAGGCAGCCCAGCAGCACGGCGAGGGCGTCGCGGGTGGCCGCGCGCAGGGCGAGCGGCCGGGGGACGTCGCCGGCCGCCACCAGGGCCCGGCCGATGCCGAGCCCGGCCGCGGAGCAGATCAGGATCAGCGTCAGCTCCAGGATGCCGTGCGCCGCGATGAACCGCAGCAGCTCCCCGGCCATCGAGTAGTGGAGGGTGACGCCGACCACCGCTCCCAGCAGCAGGCCGTTGAACAGGACGATGTAGAGCGGCACCAGCCCGGCCAGCACGCCGCCCCCCCAGGAGGTCAGCGCCACGGTGATGTTGTTGGTGGCGATCCCCGAGGAGGAGACGCTCGGGGGGACCGTGGTCACCAGCGACTCGGTCCACAGCCGCCCCTCCTCCAGCCCGCGGACGGCGTCGGGACCCAGGAAAAGCAGCCCCAGCTCCGGCCGCAGCACGGCCATCGCCAGCCCCCACAGCGCGCCGAGGAGGAAGAGCGCCAGGGCGATCAGGATGAGGTCGCGCTGGCGCTGGAAGGCGGCGGGGAAGGTACGCAGGAAGAAGGCCACGGCCCCCGTCCGGCGGCGCCCCTCGCCGGTGAGCCGGCGGGTGCCGGCGAGCGCTAGGGCCTGCAGCCGGCGGGCGGCGGCGGTGCCGGGGAAGCGGGCGGCGGCCAGGGCATGGTCGTGCAGCACCTGGCGATAGCGCAGGGCCATCTCCTCCAGCCCGTCGTAGCCCACGTTCCGCATCCCCCGGGCGGCGGCGAGCTCGCCGTCGAAGGCGTCCCAGAGCGGCCGCCGCAGGCGGATGAAGCGCGCGTAGTCCATGATTTCCCCGCTAGCCCTCCGCCTGCAGGGCCCGGCGGATGGAGCCGATGGGATCGTTGCGCGTGTCGAGCCCCTCCAGCAGCTCGGGCGCGTCGCGCCGCAGGCGGTCGAGGATGCGGTCGGCCATCTCCCAGGTCGCCGCCATGTCGTCCATCCCCCCGGCGCGGGCGAGGAAGGCCTCGACCAGCGCCAGCTCGCGGGGGCCCCACCCCGGCGGCACCCGTCCCAGGACCGGCGCCGCCTCCGGCGGGCGGTCGTGGACCACCACCGTCCCCCCCAACCGGTCGCCCAGGCGGCGCGACAGCGGATCGAGGACCATGAGCAGGACTCCGAAGATGAGGTCGAGGCTGCGCACGAGGTTGCGGGCCAGCAGCGCGCCCGGTCCCGGGGTTCCCCCCTCCGCCGTCACCACGCGCAGCTTGACGGCCATCTTGCCGAGCGTCCGGCCGCCGGTGGCGACCTCCATCCCGGCGAAGTACCCCCATTCGAGGAGGAACCAGCCGACGATGACGAGGGCGGGGGCCCAGGCCGGCGTCAGCCGGGCCATCAGGAGCCCGACCAGGAACACCCAGAGGAACGCCAGCGCCATCACCACCAGATAGTCGAGGAACGCGGCGAGCGACCGGCTCCCGATCCCCGCGATGGGGAGATCGAGGCGGATGTTGTCCAGCCCCAGGATGCTCTCTCGCCGTATCTCGGACAAGCTCCGGCTCCCTCAAGAGTGTGGATGCTAAGGGTATGCCGCGCCCGGGGCGGCGTAAAGGGGGAACACGGACGGGCACGGACGATCAAAGACGTCGTTTCTCGTCCTTGATCGTCCATTGTGGTCCGTGCTCGTCCGTGTTTCCCTGTTTACCGCTCCCGCCTCTGCTGGGCCTCGCCGGTCATGGGCACGAAGAAGACCGGCATCACGTTCGCGCGGTCGAAGCCGCCGTCGGGACGCTTGGTGAGGACGAGGAGGCTCTGGAGGGAATTGCGGTCCCCCACCGGGATCACCAGCCGCCCGCCGGTCTTGAGCTGGCGCAGGAGGGGGTCGGGGACGCTCGGCGGCGCGGCGGTGACGATGATGCCGTCGAAGGGGGCGGCGTCGGACCACCCCTGGAAGCCGTCGCCGGTGCGGACGTGGACGTTGCGGTAGCCGAGGTCGGCCAGGGTGCGGCGGGCCCGCTCGGCGAGCGGCGCGCGGATCTCGATCGTGTAGACCTCGGCGGCCACGTGGGAGAGGATGGCCGCCTGGTATCCGGAGCCGGTGCCGATCTCCAGCACCCGCTCCCCCGGCCGCAGCGCCAGGAGCGAGGTCATCAGCGCCACCATGTAGGGCTGGGAGATCGTCTGGCCGTCGCCGATGGGGAGGGGACGGTCCTCGTAGGCCTTCGGACGCTCCTGCGCGGGGACGAAGAGGTGGCGCGGCGCCGCCTCCAGGGCGGCGAGCACGGCCGCGTCGGTGACGCCGCGGGAGCGGATCCGCTCCACCATCCGATGGCGCGCCGCGGCGAGGACGTCGTCCGGCCCCTGGGACCGGGCGATCCCGGCGGAGAGCAGCGCGGCCAGGGCCAGCGCGAGCGCGAAGAGACGGCGGCTAGCGGTGCTCATCCTGCGCCTTGCCCTTCATCGGCGAGAGGCGGACCGGGATCACCGTCCGCTTCTCCAGGCCGTCCGCGGCCTTGGTGATCACCAGGAGATCCTGGAAGAAGCCGCCCACCGGCACCACCATCTTGCCGCCGACCCGGAGCTGCTTGAGCAGCGGCTTGATCGCGGGGATGGTCGGCGGCGCGGCCGAGAACAGGATGGCGTCGAACGGCGCCTTGCCGGGCCATCCCAGATAACCGTCCCCGGTCAGCACCTCGACGTTGTGATAGCCCAGCACGTAGAGCCGTTTGGCCGCCTGGTGGGCGACCGGCTCGACGATCTCGATCGAGTAGACCTCGCGCGCGATGCGCGAGAGCACCGCCGCGTGGTACCCGGTGCCGGTGCCGATCTCCAGCACCTTGTCGCCCTGCTTGAGGTCGAGCAGCGAGGTCATCAGCGCCACCATGTACGGCTGGTAGACGGTCCGCCCCTGGCCGAGCGACAGCGGGCGGTCGCTGTAGGCGTCGTCGCGCAGCGAGTCGGGCACGAACATGTGGCGGGGCACCTGCTCCATGGCGGCCAGCACCTCCGGCTTGGTGATGCCGCGCTGCTTGATCTGCTGCTCCACCATGGCCCGGCGTTGCGCCTCGTAGGCGTCGCCCGCGGAGGCGGAGCCGCAGAGCAGCCCGACGGCTAGGAGGCCGGCCGCCAGTCTCCGGACGGCCGCGCGGCGATGGCCCCGCAGGGCCTGCCATGTCACCGGCCGCTCCCCCTCTCGTTTGTCCCCCTCTCAAAGACCACCTGTCCGTCGACCACCGTGTAGTCGATCGCCGCGCGGGGGATCTCCCGCTCCGGGACCGTCATCGGATCTTGCGCGAAAACGACCAGGTCCGCCCGCTTCCCCACCTCCAGCGATCCGACCTCACCCTCCAGGAAGAGCGACCAGGCGGCATCGAGGGTGAAGCCGCGCAGGGCCTCCTCGCGCGTCAGCCTCTCGCCCGGCATCCACCCGCCGGGCGGATTGCCCTGGAGGTCCTGGCGGGTGACGGCGGCGTAGAGGCCGAGCCGGGGATCCGCCGACTCCACGGGAAAATCGCTCCCCAGGGCCAGCCGGCCGTGGGCGTCGAGCACCTTGCGCCAGGCGTAGGCCCCCTGGAGGCGGCGCGTCCCCACCCGGTCGCCGGCCCACGGCATGTCGGAGGTGGCGTGGGTGGGCTGCATGGAGGCGATGATCCCCAAACGCGCCATGCGCTGGATGTCCTGGAGGCCGCGGTCGCCGATGGCATGGATGGCCACCTGGAAACCGGCGGCGAGCGCCCGGCGGGCGACGTCCTCCAGGTGGGCGCCGGTCGACACCAGCAGGCCGAGGTTGTTGGCGTCGTCGCTGTAGGGCTCGATCAGGGCGGCGCCGCGGCTGCCCAGGGCGCCGTCGATGTACATCTTGACCCCCCGCACGGTCACCCGGGCGTCCGGATCGATCTCCGGGCCGCGCGCGAGCCAGGCGTCGAGCAGGGCCTTGTCGTCGGTGAGGAAGAGGGCGGCGCGCAGCGGCAACTCGTGGGCGTCCTTGAGGGCCTTGTAGGCCCGGTAGTCGGCGTCGCCGATCCCCATGTCGGTCACCGTGGTCAGCCCGCGCTCCACGCAGTGCAGGGCGGCCTTGCGCAGGGTGCGGCGGCGGTCCTCGGCCGAGGGCGCGGGGAGCCGCCCCTCCGCCCACCCCTTGGCGTTGTCGATCAGCACGCCGGTGGGGAGGCCGGCCTCGTCGCGCAGGAAGCGGCCGCCGGAGGGGTCCTTGATGGAGGCGTCGATGCCGAGGATCTGCATGGCGCGGGCGTTGACCAGGGCGGCGTGGCCGTCGACCCGGGTGAGCCAGACGGGGTGGTCCGGCACCGCGCCGGTGAGCTCCTGGTGGGTGGGGAAGCGCTTGTCCGGCCAGCGGTTCTGGTCCCATCCGCGGCCCCGCACCCAGGCTCCGGGCGGCAGGGAGCGGGCGGCCTCGCGCACTCGGCGGATCACCTCGCCGTAGCTGTCTGCGCCGGTGAGGTCGACCTGCTCCAGCGACTGCCCCAGCCCGGCCAGATGGGAGTGGGCGTCGATCAGGCCGGGGGTGACGGCGCGCCCCTTTAGGTCGATCACCCGGGTCTTCGGGGTGCGCAGCCGCTCGGCGCCGGCGTCCGGGCCGAGGTAGACGATCCGCCCGCCGCGGACGGCGAGGCTCCCCTCGACCTTCCTTGGCGGCTGGACGGGATAGAAGACGCCGTGACTCAGGATGAGGTCGGCACCGTCCTCTTGAGTGGCCTCTCCATAGCAAAGCTTCGGGGCGGCGACGGCCACCGCCCCGAGCAGCAGACAGCCCAGCACAGGCGCGAATCTCAGCAACATTCCTCTTTTCTCCCCGCCCTCCGCCCCCCTGGACCAACCTCTGGGGTGCAAAGAGCAAGCCATTGGAAAACCTGCCTGGATGCTACGTTTTTGGAGGGGTCGATGTACACTCCCGCCGATGTTTCCCGAGGGTCCGGTCGCTCTGCCCGAGATCGTCTCCCGCCTGGAGCACGCGCTGGCCGGCTCTCCGGCCGAGGCGACGGAGATCTCCTGGCTGGAGGTCCGCCGCAGCCAGGAGAGCACGGGCAAGCGGCGGCGCGACACCTACGAGCTCCACGAGCGGTCGGTGCTGGTGCGGGTGCGCGAGTCCGGCCGCACCGGCATGCACCGCACCAGCACGTCCACCCGCTCGGACCTGGAGAACGCCGTGCGCGAGGCTCTCGCCCAGGCGCGCCTGGCGAGCCCCTCCCCGCCGCCGCTCGAGCCGCCGGACGCCGCCGCTCCCGTGGACACGGCCGGCCTCTGGGACGCCGAGCTGGCGCGGATGACCCCGGCCGCCGCCCGCGAGATGCTGCAGCGCCTCGCGGGCTCCGGCAGCCGGGGGGAGGCCGCCCGGCTCGGCTGGTCCGAGGGGCGGATCGCCGTGGCCAGCAGCCGCGGGCTGCGGCGGGCCGCCGAGGTCACCTCCGGCTGGATCGAGGTGATCTGCGGGCGCCAGCCCGGCGCGGGGCGCGCCGCGGCGGCCTCCCGCTCGCTCGCCGGCCTCGATCCCCAGGGGGTGCGCGAGCGGGCGCGGCGGCGCCAGGGACCGCCCGAGGTGGTGCCGCCCCCCGCGGGCCCCGGCCCCCTCCTGCTCTCCCAGGAGGCGGCGGCCCTGCTCATCGAGCTGCTCAATCGCCAGGCATTCGCCTCCGACGCGTTTCAGCACGGCCTCTCCTTCCTGAGCGACCGGCTGGGCCAGCCGGTCTTCCACTCCGCGGTCCACCTGCGCGACGACCCCACGGACCCGCGGGGCCTCCCCTTCCCCTTCGACCTGCTGGGCGCCGCCGCGCGGCCGGTCGACGTGGTGGCCGGCGGCGTCGCGCTCACCCCCGCGATCGACGACCGGCTGGCCCGCGCGCTCGACCGCCCTCCCACCGCGCAGCGGGTGGCGCCGGATGAGGCTGTCCCCGGCCATCTCTTCCTGATGCCGGGCACCGCCTCCGAAGGTGAGCTCCTGCGGGCCGCCGAAGGGGGCGTCTGGATCGCGGCGCTCGACCCCCTGGAGGCGTTCGATCCCGGCGCCCTGCGCTTCCGCGCGGTGGCACGGGGGGCCCGGCTGATCACCGGCGGCGCGCTCGGCCGCGCGATCCCGGACCTGATCTGGGAGGACGACCTGCCGGGGATCCTCTCCCGGGTGCTGGCGGTCGGCTCCGAGCTGGTGCCGGTCGCCACGGGCGCCGGGCTCTTCCGGGCCACCACCGCGCCCATGCTGGCCCTGGTCAG
>QHVW01000812.1:5088-7518 GCA_003223675.1 Acidobacteriota bacterium | reverse complement strand
AAGGACGGGCGAAAACAGCTTCAGGCCTACGAGGCCGCCGCAACCGCCTTGGAGAAGACGGCGGCACCGCAGGATATCCGTGCTCATGCCGCGCGGGATCTCGGAAACACCTGCTATGCCTTGAGCCTTTGGGAGGAGAGCGCTCGCAGCTATAGGAGAGCGGCGCAACTTTTCCAGCAGCTCGGGATGCCGCAAGAACAGGCGAAGGTACTCATCAACGCCGGTAGCGCGGAGGGCAAGATTCCCCAGGTGGACATGGCCCTGAAACACCTTGAGGAGGCGCTCTCGCTGGCTCGATCCAATGGATACGAGCCGGAGGAAGCCGCCGCTTCAGGTCACCTGGGAGTTTTCTACGTAGACCGGCGGGATGCCTGGACTGCCAAACCTTACCTGGACCGGGCTGTCTCTCTCTACAGAAAGCTCCACGATACCGAGGGAGAAGTTGCTGCTCTGAGAGGGTTGGCGTTGCTCCACAAGAATCTGGGTGAGCACGACGAAGCCTTGAAGATCTATCAGGACGTGCTCCAACGGCTCCCGCCGAGCTCTGAGGACCGGGCCTCCGTGCTGACCGACTGGGGTAACCTGTATACTCAACTCGGGAGACCGGACAAAGCGCTGCATCTTCTCCAACAAGCCCTAGATATCCAGAAGCAGAGAGGTGATCTTCGTGGCCAGGCGGATACTCTGATCGGTTTCGGGCGGGCCTATAACCGAAAAGGCGACTTCAATACCGCCCTCATTTCTTATCAGAGGTCATTGAGAATTTATAGAGAAATAAAGGATCCGAGGTCGCAGGCGGCGTCGTTCATGAACATTGGTTGGGTGCTCGGCTGGCTACGCCGCTACGACGATGCCACGGAATCGTTCAATCACGCCTACACGCTGATTCGCGAATTGAAGCAGCCTACACTCGAAGCCGCCGTGCTCTTGGGGTTCGCCTGGATCGAGCGCCTGCGGGGCAACCTGAGCGGAGCGATCGAAAGGGCCGAGGCGGCGCTGACTCGAATTGAGTCGGCACGCAGTGACATCCCTGATTCGGAGAACCGGCTGGTTTACTTCTCGAGCGTTCAGGACTATTATGATTTCGCCGTCAACGTGATCATGGATCAGTACCATCTTCGGAAATCCCGTGATCTTCTGGAACGAGCCCTATGGGTCGTCGAAAGGGCGCGGTCCCGAAGACTTCTGGACGCCCTGGGAGAGCGTCAGGGTGACGTGACCACTCGCCTGGCACCGGTCCTCAGCACTCGGCAGATCCAGAGTCAGGTGCTCGATGCGGATACGATTCTGCTCGAGTATTATGTTGGAGCTTCCAAGAGTTATCTCTTTTGGGTGACCAGGAATGAGATCGAGAGCTTCACGCTGCCTCCCCACGATGAGCTGGCAACGCGGGTCAAGGAGACCTATGACGCGCTCGCCGCCAGCCAGCCGCGAGGGGTGCCCGTGCTGGGGATCAGGAAGGCAAAGGAGCTGACCAAGATCCTGCTCGGCCCGGTAGCGGGACGGCTGGGACAGAAGCGTTTATTGATCGTTCCTGGCGAAGCGCTTCAACTCGTACCTTTCGAGGTCCTTCCGGATCCGGATGATCCGGTACTCGGCGTGCCGCCGGGCCTCGCATGGCCGGCTCCATTGTTGCTCCTGCATGAGGTCCTCCTGGAACCATCCGCTTCCGCGCTCGCGGGAGTTCGAACGGCCAAGGCAAAGCAGCAACCTGCTTCCAGTCTGCTGGCCGTGCTTGCCGACGAAGTCTACGAGCTCAACGACCCTCGATTCCCCGGAGCCCCAATGAAAAGGGGCAACAAGAACGACCAGTTTCCAGGCGATGTCGATCGACTGGATGCCTCTGCCCAGGAAGCCGCAGCCATCGTCGCCGGGTTGCCCCCGGCGAAAGTTCTGAAAGCGGTCGGATTCAGCGCCAATCGCGACCTGGTGACGAGCGGCCGGTTGAGAGACTATAGGATCCTCCATATTGCGGCACATGCTTATTATTCTTTTGACAACCCTGCATTGTCAGCTCTGGTGCTCTCCCGTTATGACAGTCTCGGGCGGCCGCGCAACGGATTGCTCAGGATCAAAGATATCAGTGCTCAGGACTTGCGGGAGGACTTGGTCGTTTTGAGCGCTTGTGGCTCGGCGTTGGGCAAGGAGGTCCGGGGTGAAGGAATCGTGGGATGGCCGTGGGCGTTCCTGTCCGCGGGAGCCTCGCAGGTCGTGATGAGCTTCTGGAACATTGGAGACGACAGCACGGCGAATCTCATGCAACGTTTCTATAAGGGTATGTCGCATGGCATGCCTGCCAGTCTCGCTCTTCGCGAGGCACAGCTTCAGATGTGGAAAGAGGGCAAGTCTCCCTGGTTCTGGGGCAGATTTATTGCCCAAGGCGAATGGAAGGTGCAGCCTTTCTCTGTCAACAACACTCTTCCCGCCGTT
>QHVW01000812.1:0-5019 GCA_003223675.1 Acidobacteriota bacterium | reverse complement strand
AAACTTAAGAAGGAGGGAGAACCCATGGCTTTGAAGGCAGCTGCTCAACATCAGCGTCAGGATGGTTCCGATGTCCGTTCGGAGGGAGGCCGTGGCACCGATTCGCCGGCAGTCAAGCCGACCATCCCCCCCGACACACAGACGTTGCCAACGGGAGACCGCGGCTGCGACGATGACAAGAAGTAGACAGTGAAGGGCCTTAGATCTGTGGATACCGGACCGGCGGCTCCTCCCGCCGGTCCCTTTCGCAAAGGATCTACCGTGAATCGCTTTCTTCTATTGTTACTTGTGCTCTTATCGCTTGCAGGGTGCTCGCCGGCGGCTCGTTCGCAGAAGTCCTTTGACGAGATCCGGACGCTGGTCGCCGGCAAGACGGAAGCCGAAGTGAGGAGCCTTCTCGGAAATCCCGATCATCGCGAGAAGCTCCCGTTCGGCGACGAGCGCTGGACCTGGTGGAACTATACGTATCTGGGAAAGGAATGGGCGCCCGAGGTCCGGGGCAAGATCGTCCATCTGGAGATCACCTTCGCCGGTCCGCTCGTTGCGTCCGCCGGGGGCGATGAGCCGTCGCGATGGCGGGTGAGCGAGCCCTATGGCGTGGGGTTCTAAGGGAATCTAAGGTTGAGGTCGGAGGCCACGGACGCTCCAGGTGAAGATGATCTCCCCAGAGCCTTGACCCCGACGCCCTTTTCCCCAACGATCGGCCGCGATGTCCTCCCGCGGCCGCTACGCTCCCTCTCCCACGGGGATGATCCACGCCGGCAACGCACGCACGGCGCTGGCGGCGTGGCTCTCCGCGCGGAGCCGGGGGGGCGCGTTCGTCTGGCGGCTGGAGGATCTCGATGAGCCGCGGGTGGTGCCGGGCATGGCCGAGGCCCAGATGGCGGACCTCGCCTGGCTCGGCCTCGACTGGGACGAGGGTCCGGACGTGGGCGGCCCCTTCGCTCCGTATGCCCAGTCCCAACGGTCGGCGGTCTATGAGGAAGCGCTGCGCAGGCTCGCCGCGGCCGGACGCCTCTTCCCCTGCCGCCTCTCGCGCAAGGACCTCCAGGCCGTGGCCTCCGCCCCCCACGGCGCGGAGGAGGCGCCGTATCCGGCCTCCCTGCGCCCCTGCGAGCTCGCCCCCGGCTGGCTCGCGGAGAGCCGGGACGCGGCAATCCGCTTCCGGGTGGACGCGCGGCCGGTCTCGTTCGTGGACCGCGTCCAGGGGCAGATCACCGAGCGGGTGGACCTGGCGGTGGGGGACTTCGTGCTCAAGCGGCGCGACGGCCTCTGGGCCTATCAGCTCGCCGTGGTGGTGGACGACCTGGCGATGGAGATCGACGAGGTGGTCCGCGGCGCCGACCTCCTGGCCTCGACGGCGCGGCAGATCCAGCTCATCGAGGCCCTCGGCGGCACGCCCCCCGCCTACGCGCACGTGCCGCTGATGGTCAACGCGCGGGGGGAGAAGCTTTCCAAACGGGACCAGGGGCTCACCCTGCGCTCCCTGCGCGAGGCGGGGGTGGCGCCCGAGGCGGTCGCCGGCTATCTGGCGTTCTCGCTCGGCCTGCTCGACCGCCCCGAGCCCTGCCGGCCGGCCGATCTCGTCCCCGCGTTCGCGTGGGAGAGGATCGGCCGCGCCGACTGGGTGCTGCCGGAGGATCTGGCGGGGGAGCTGCGGAGGTAAGCTCCCGAGGAGATGGACGACGCTGTCGAGATCCGCGCGTACGAGCCGAGGGACCGTCAGGCGGTGCGGGAGATCTGCCGCTCGACCGCCTATGGTGGCGCGGAGGAGGCGCTGATCGACCCCCATCTCTTCGTGGACCTGATGATCCGCGCCTACACCGATTTCGCGGCCGGCAGCGTGTGGGTGGCCGAGCGGCGGGGGGGCGTGGTCGGCTATCTGGCGGGCGGTTTCAATCGGGGCAGGCTCCATCGCATCCAGGCCTGGCGGGTGGTCCCCGGCGCCGTGGCGCGTTCGCTCGGCCGCGGGCTGCTCTGGCGGCGGAGCCTCTGGCGCCTGCTGGCGGACCTCCCCGGCTTCCTGGCCGAGGCGCGGCGGGCCGAGGCTCCGGAGGAGGAGAGATATCCCGGCCATCTGCACGTGAATCTGTTGCCGGAGTCGCGCGGCCGCGGCGTGGGGAGGCGCCTGGTGGAGCGGTTCCTCGACGAGGCGCGCCACCGCGGGCTCCCCGGCGTGCGGGCCGTGGTCTATGAGACCAACCATCCGGGCCGCCGCTTCTTCGAGCGGCTCGGCTTCCGTCCGCTGGGCCGCCAGCCCGCCTTCAAGCCCCCTCCCGAGGAGGGTGGGCGCGAGTGGAAGATCGTCTATGGAAAGGAGATCTAGGCTCCTGGGGTTCGCCGCCCTCGTCGCGGCCTGCGGTCTGGTGGCCGCGGCGATCTTCGCCTGGCGCCATCGCAATACCGCTCAAGGCGGGCCGTTCCTCGATCCTCCCACCAGGGGGGACCGGGTGCTGATCGTGGCCCCGCACATCGACGACGAGGCGATCGCGGCGGCCGGCTATGCCGCCGCCAGCCTGCGGCGGGGCGCGGAGGTCTCGGTCGTCTACGTGACCTCGGGGGACTGCAACCGCACCTCGGCCGAGATCATGGACTTCACCCTGCGTCCCGGCGCGCGGGACTACCTCGCCGAGGGGAAGCTTCGCATCCAGGAGGCGATCGCGGCGATGGCGGTCCTGGGGGTGCCGCGCGGCCATCTCTACTTCCTCGGCTATCCCGACCGCGGCATCCGGCCGATGCTGGAGAATCCCGGGACGGTGATCCGCTCGCCCGGCACCGGCCGCATCGCCGTGCCATACGAGGAGGCGGTCTCGCCCGGCGCCGAATACCGGCTGGACAATCTGGAGAAGGACCTGCGGACGGTGCTCGACAAGACCCGGCCCACGATCGTGCTCTTTCCCGTGCTCTTCGACGCCCACCCGGACCACAGCGCCACGGGACGGCTCACTTTGCGCCTGCTGCGGCGCACCCTCTTCGGGCTGCGCCGCCTGGGCTACCTGGTGCACGCCCGCCACTTCCCCTCGCCATTTCGCAAGGCGCCGCGGCTCCCCCTGCTGCCGCCCGACCGCTTCGCCGGCCTCCACTGGCTCCTGTTCCCCATGGCGCCCGCGGACGAGGCCGCCAAGCTGAAGGTGCTCAGGGCCTACCGGAGCCAGCGGCGGGACCCATACCTCTTCGTGCTCATGGACGCCTTCATCCGCCGCAACGAGCTGTTCCTGGACGTAAAATAGTGAAATGGCCGTTCCCGTCACGGATGGCCGCCTGCCACGGGCCGAGCGCCTGAGCGCCGGGAAGGCGCTGAGGGATCGGATCCCCCGTTCGTCGCACGCCGATTGGAAGCCGGGCCGGCGGGACCCGATCGCCATCCTGCGTCAGGACGACCGCGGCCGGCTCAAGGAGCTGCTGCCGATCCGCTACGGGCGCATGCATGCCTCGCCGCTGGCGTTCCTGCGCGGCGCGGCGTCCGTGATGGCGGCGGACCTCGCGCCCACTCCCGTGACCGGCCTCCGCGTGCAGGCGTGCGGCGACGCCCATCTGCTCAATTTCGGGGGCTTCGACACCCCCGAGCGCCGGCTGGTCTTCGACATCACGGATTTCGACGAGACCCTCGCCGCCCCCTGGGAGTGGGACGTCAAGCGGCTGGCGGCCAGCGTGGCGGTGGCCGGACGGTACCTGAAGCACCCGGACCGTGATTGCGCCGCCGCCGCGCGCTCGACCGTGGCCGCCTATCGGGAGACGATGGGCCGGCTGGCAAGGATGACGCCGCTCGACGTCTGGTATGCCCGGCTGGACCTCGAAACGGTGCGCGATCCCGCCGGCCACCCGGTCCTGGCCCGGCACGGGCACGCCGGCCGCGACCATCCGGCGGCCAAGGTCTTTCCGAAGACCGCCGTGGACGGGGAGGGCCGGACGCGCATCGTGGACGAGCCGAAGAAGATCTATCACTCCCACACCGGCGTCGAAGCCGAAGCCGAGGCGTTCCTCGCTCTTTTCCGCGCGAGCCTCTACCCGGAGCGCCAGGTGCTCTGCGATCGCTTTCACCGTGTCGACGTGGCGATGAAGGTGGTCGGCGTAGGGAGCGTGGGCACCCGTTGCGCCGTGGCGCTGTTGCTGGACGACGACGGCGATCCGCTCTTCCTGCAGATCAAGGAGGCGCGCCACTCCGTGCTCGCGCCGTTCGCGGGCGAGAGCCCCTACGCCAACCAGGGGGAGCGGGTGGTCCAGGGGCAGCGCCTCATGCAGTCGGCGAGCGACGTCTTCCTCGGCTGGTCGCGGGACGGGAAGGGGAGCGACTACTATTGCCGCCAGCTCCGGGACGGCAAGGTGTCGGTGAGCGTCGAGGGGATGTCCAGCCCTGAGCTCACCGCCTACGCCGGCTTCTGCGGCCGGGCCCTGGCCCGCGCCCACGCCCGCTCGGGCGACGCAGCCCGGATCGCCGGCTACCTGGGCGGCAACGACCGCTTCGACCAGGCCGTGGGCGCTTTCGCCCTCGCCTACGCCGATCAGACCGAGCGGGACCACGCGGAGCTGGTCAAGGCCGTGAAGGCCGGCCGGGTCCGGGCCGATCTGGACGAGGCGCGGTAAGGGCGCCGGATCTCCGCTAGAATCTCCCGTCCGTCGATTTTCGTCAGGAGATCCCATGAAGAGAGCCTCGATCGCCATCTTTGCCCTGTTCGCCCTCTGCCAGGTCGCCGCCGCTGCCAAGACCGCCACCCCCAAGGGGTCCGCCCAGGGGGATCTGATCCCCAAAGCCAAGGCCTTCTTCCAGCACTATGTCGAGCTGGAGCACGCGTTCGATCCGGCGATCGCCGATCTGTACTCGGACGACGCGGTGATCAAGAACACCCAGTACCGGACGGACGGCAAGGTCGTCCCGTTGACGAAGCCGGTCGCGAAGTACAAGCAGGTCCTGCGGGATTACATGAAGACCAAGGCCCGCCAGATCGGCGACGTCAGCAACTACAGCAACGACACCTACAGCGTGGAGGGGGGCAAGGTGCGCATCAAGGTCACCCGCTA
>QHVW01000811.1 GCA_003223675.1 Acidobacteriota bacterium | reverse complement strand
GGAGCGGCTGCTCGACCCACAAGAGAACCTGGAGGCCGGCGTCAAGTATCTGAGCTGGCTCATCGAGCAGTTCCCGAACGACCTCTCCAAGGTGCTCGCCGCCTACAACGCCGGCGAGAACGCCGTCTGGCGCTACAACGGCATCCCCCCCTACCGCGAGACCCGCGACTACGTCCGCCGCATCTTCGGTACGCTGGGGCTGACGACGGCCAAGCTCGCGGGGTTGTAAACCCTCGCTCGCGCCCTCGCGGTGCACGCATTGACGGAGAAGGGAGCGCCGCGGGCCCTCGGGGTGCACGGTCGCGCCCTCAAGGTGCACGGACCGGCCCTCGAGGTGCGCGGACCGGCCCTCAAGGTGCGCGGACGGGCCCTCGAGGTGCGCGGACCGGCCCTCGAGGTGTACGGACGGGCCCTTGAGGTGCGCGGACGGGCCCTCAAAGTGCGTGGATGCGCCCTCTTTTGGGCGCGCTGCATCCCCTTTGGGGAAGGTACCGTCCCTCTCGGGGATGCGACCGTCCCTCTCGGGGCGCGACCATTCCCTTCGAGGGCGCGACGGGCCCCAAAGAGGGACGCTACCTTCCCCCTCGAGGGCGCGACGGGCCCATTCGGGGATGGAACCATACCCTGCGAGGGCGCAACCGGAAAATGAGGGGATGCTTCGCGCCCAAGAGAGGGCGCACAGCGCCCTTTGGGGGGACGGCACCATCCCCGCGAGGGACGGTACGATCCCCAAGAGGGCCAGGACGAGCCTCAAGAGGGCCAGGACGATCCCCAAGAGGGGCGCTCCCTCGGAATCGCCGCTCGTGGACAGGACATCGCGGGCAGTCCCGTAGGCCCTACGACAGCCTTCAGCGGAGGTCTCCCTCTTCTCCCGCGCCGGGAGAAGAGGGCCGAGCCAATGGAGGGCCTGTTGAGGGTCCGGCCCACCGCATCACCATCAGCGTCCGGTCGTCGCTCAGGGGCTGTCCGGCGGCGTGGCTTTCGACCGCCGCCAGCAGGCGATTGCGGATGCTCGCGGCGCTCTCGCCCTGCGCTCCCGCCAGGACCCGCTTCACGTTGTCATAGCCGAACGGCTCGTCGGCCGCGTTGGTGGCCTCGATCAGTCCGTCGGAGAGCCAGACCACGGAATCCTCCGGCGCGAGCTGCAGGGTCGCCTGGGCGTAGTTGTGTCCCAGGCCGCCCAGCGCCGAGCTGGGGAGGAGGATCTCCTCGACCTCGGAGCCCCGGATGCGGTAGGTCGGCGGATGGCCGGCGTTGGTGAGCCGCAGGACGCCGGTGCGCACGTTGAACATCCCCAGGGTGGCGGTGACGAAGAAGCGCCGCTCCCGGTTCGAGCGCACCACCGAGTCCAGGCGGCTCAGGATCTCCTCCGGCTCGCGCGTCTCCTCGACCAGGATCAGCAGCGCCGCCTTGAGCATGGCCATCCGCAGGCCGCTCGACAGCCCGTGCCCGGAGACGTCGGCGATGATCACCGCCAGCTCCTCGTCCGCGAGGCGGAGCACGTCGAAGTAGTCGCCGCCGATAGCCGCGCTGGGCTCGAACAGGGTGGAGAATTCGATGCCGCCGCCGGCCGGCAGGTCGCCCGGCAGCAGGCTCTTCTGGAGATTGCGGGCGAGCTCCAGCTCCTTCTCCAGCGACTCCTTCTGGGCCGCCGTGGCGACCAGGGACTCCAGGTTGCCGGCCATCTCGTTGAACGAGCGCTGGAGGTCCCCCACCTGATCGCGCCGCCGCACGGGGATGCGCACGCCGAAATCCCCCCGCCGCACCGCCGCGGTCCCCCCGCTCAGGCGGTTCACGGCCCGCGACAGCCCCACGATCATGAACACCGCCATCAGCGCCGCGGCGGCGTAGACGTCGAACAGCAGGAAGCTCACCAGCAGCAGGAGCCCCCAGGCCAGGGCGTCGATCTCGGCGGCGGCGGAGAAGAGCTGGTGCAGCACGAGGTTGGGCGTGGCGTTCAGGTTGGCCGCCACGTACTCGGCCGCCGGCTTGCCGGTGGCGAGGTCGAGGAGGGGGCCCGAGATCTCCCCCCACCAGAGCACGGGCGAATCCCAGAAGCGCTCGCCGTGCGCGAACCGTTTGAAGAAGCGGGCGGCATCGGCGGCCTGCTGATCTTTGCGGGCGTGCTGAAAGGGGACCTTGCGCCCCCGGATCGACAGGCTGATCGGCTCGAGGCCGGGATCGTCCGAGCGGTAGAGCTCGATCCAGACCCGGGCGCGCCGGCTGAGCTCGCCGTCGAGATCCCCGCCGTAGAGGGCCACCACGCCGTTGCCGTTCCGCGAGGCCGCCGCCGCCAGGGTGGGGCGCCCGCCAGGGACCGCGACGAAGAGGGGCCCCCCGCGGGGTTGATTCCCCGGCTCCAGCCAGGCGGGCCAGGCGGCGGGCAGCCGCGGATCGCCGGCGAGCTTCCGACCCTTCCGGTAGTAGCCGAAGACCACGTCCCCGCCCGGCGCGCCGCGGGGAGGGGAGCTGGAGGGGAACGCCGTGAGGTGCCCCTGCGCCGCCGAGTCGAGCTCCCCCTGGAGAGACTGCGCGGCGTCGCGGTAGAGATGCCCCAGGAAAAAGCCGGAGAGCAGGTAGGCGAGCATCGCCAGCACCACGAGCAGCAGCGGGATCGGCAGCACCCCGAGCAGGAAATAGGAGAAGGCGAGGCGGCGCCCGACCTTCCAGAGGAAGGCGTGATACAGCCGCCAGAGCCCCCAGAGCAGGAGCGCCACGCACAGCCCGGCGAGCAGGACCTGGGTGAGGGCGCTGAGAATGGGGATGCGCGCCAGCGCGAGGAGGACCAGGATCGCGAGGGCCGCGGCGAGGGTCAGGGAGCGGCGGAGGCGTTCTTTCACGAGATCGGCCGGGGGCCCGCGCGAGGGCCCCTCAGAGAGCCTCTACGGGGGAGCGAGGGCAAAGTTTCCGGGTGGAAGGCCGGCTCGGAGGCCCCCCGGTTGGACAACCACAGCAACTTCCATAGAATTGCCCCCGCCCTTCCCTGGCGGGCAGGCTCATCCCGCGAGCGCCAGGGCATCTTAGCGCGAACCGGAGGAGAGGAGAGATATCGTGTCGAGGATTCCCCGTTTCCTGGAGCACCTGAAGACCGGCTTCACCGCCGAGGCGACCAGCGCCGCGCGCTATCGCGCCTACGCCGACCGCTCCCGGCGGGACGGCCTGCCCCATCTCGCCGAGCGCTGGCTGCGCCTGGCCGCCGCCAAGGACGCCCTGGCCGTCGAGATGCTCGAGGCCGCGGAGCAGGTCCGCGGGACCGACGCCGACATCGGCAACGCCGTCTCCGAGGAGCGCTACGAGAACGACGTCCTCTATCCCAAGATGATCCGCGACGTCGACCAGGAGACCGCCAACGTCTTCCTGCGCGTCGTCAACGCCCAGAAGGAGCACCTGCGGCAGCTCGAGGCCCTGCGCAACGACCTCAACGCCGCCCAGGGAGACGTCGCCCTCCCCCCCGAGGTCGACCGCGGCACGGCGCCGTCCGCGCCGGAGTCGTAGAGGCTTCTTCGCACGGCTGTGCCCTCTGGGGCGGCCTGCCCTCCGAGGCCTCACCCCCTGGCCCCCTCTCCACTTCGTGGAGAGGGGGAACCTGTCTTCAACATCCTGCCGAGCTCAACAAGGCCTTCCTACGCGGGCCCTCCCTCTCCACGAAGTGGAGAGGGACCGAGGGTGAGGATTCGGAGGGCAGGCCGCCCCAGAGGGCACAGATGTCCCTGTTCGCCCTCAGTGACTCCTCTCCTCCTTCTTCCCCGCCTTCTGGGCCGCGGAGTGCGCCACGGCGAAGGCCCGGTGCTCGTCGTGGTGGTACTCCTCGTAGGCGTGATTGAACGCCTCGAGGAACGCCTTCTTCTGATGCGTGTCGTACTGGTCGACCTGGGCCTGCGGCAGATCGGAAAGCTTGCTGTAGGGCATGGCGGCCTCCTTGGGACCTCGATCCGGTCTCCGCGGATCCGCCGGTGCAGCCGCCATGCCAGACCGGCCGGACCTCTCGATCCGGCCGGTCTCCGGTCATTTATAGCGAATTGAGGAAGGACATGAGATTGGCCGTGTCGGCCGCGCTCAGGGCATTGAAGGCCGTGACGGTCGGCGTGGCCTGGCCGGCGTGGCGCCGGATGGCCTGCGTGATGGTCAGGGACTGGCCGTCATGCATCAGGCGGGTGCGGGTGCGCAAGCCCCAGAGCGGCGCCGTACGGATCTGGGCCGCCGTGGCTTTCCCCTGGGGGATGCCGTCCCCGGTGCCGATGTCGTGCAGCATGAAGTCGCCGTAAGGACGAATGGTCTTGCTGCCCAGCGCTCCATTGACGGTGAAGAAGCCGCCGTTGAAGACGGTTCCCGACGGCGCGGTGGTGATCGAGTCGGTATGGCAGTTTTCGCAACCGATCCGGTCAAACACGGCCTCTCCGGCGGTGACGTTG
>QHVW01000810.1 GCA_003223675.1 Acidobacteriota bacterium | reverse complement strand
GAAAACCTCCAGGACGCACCCCCGCTCTTCACCACCAGGATGAGGAGCGTAATCGACCAGCGTGGCCACATCCCCCCTTTTGAGTCCCTGCTCAGGGAGGTCCCGCTTCAGGGCGACACGCTGATAAAGAGGAAGACTCATTACTTCTTCTCCTTTCGGGGCTTCAGGGTGACGAACCTCACGGAGCCATCCAGACGCCAGCGAAGCCAGATCGTCACTACCGACAGCTTTCGGCCGTTCGGCCCGAGCAGATCACCTTCGGCACGGAGAAACACTCCGTACTCATTGGCTCTATCTTCCTCGGCTTCCACCGACGCCGCAAGCTCCCGGATCGAGCTCAGCAGCCAATGAGGGTTCTCCCGCGTGAATCCTGCCTGTGCCAGGAACTTCGATTTGTCGTCCCATTCCCGGTGTACGAGCAGGTAGCTCGTGAGCTTCTCCAGCGCCACTCGATTCGCCGCGTCGAGGGTACGTCCGGGCTTTCCTTCAAGACGCACGGAGCTATTCCCCGGAGATCTGGCGCCGCTGCCTGCTCGCATCGCTGGATCACGCGGCCATCGAAGAGCAGGAGGCCCTTCGCACGGCAGCCGAGCTCGCCCGTGAAAGCCATGAGCTGGCGTTCGAGCGTCTCCATGAGGACGGCGTGATCCTTCGCGGACTCCGCGCGGCGCTCGACGAGGCCGTCAGGAACGGCGAGGTCCGCAGAGCCCGGGGGAGAGTCCTCAAGTCGCCTTCCGGCGGGTCCTGAATGCCGCAAGGTGGGGATCTTGCGCGGCATTCCCCGTTCGTCGTGCAGCGTTATCTCGCCTTTGTGCGCCATTTCCCCGAGTCAATGCCGCGTCATGGCGGGGGAATACCGCATCATGGCGAGGGAATGCCGCAAAGAGAACCCTCGTTGCGGCATTCCCTGGGCTTCGCATCCCGAAAAGGACAGAGAACGCTACATTCTTTCGCCACTACGACTTCCGAAGAACAGGGAATGCCGTAAGATGGCGCCTTCTTGCGACAGAAAGAGGATCTCTCGGGCCATTTCCTCCAGGGAAAGCCGCAACGAGGCGCCACATTGCCGTAAAAAGCCCCCTTCTTGCGCCATTTTCCGGAGACAATGCCGCAAAAAGGAGCCGGGGCGCGGCACAACAAAGCTTTCGAGGGCATGGGGAAGGGGGCTCCTTAATCCAAGGTGCCGGAGGCTCCGGAAAAGTGCCCCGGTAAGGCGGGCCGGCGAGGACGCCGGCGGTCCCAGGGGCCCGTCTCACCGCACGACGGGGATCTCCAAAGCGCTCGGGTGCTCCGCGTCGTGGTAGAGGGTCACGTGCGCCGTGCGGGCGTCCTTGGCCGTCTCTTCGGACACCACGCCGCCCGAGTTGTAGTTCTTCTGGACCCCGGCCGAGTTGACGCTGGAGACCACCAGGCGGAGCCGGCTCCCCTTCGCCACCCGCCGGGAGAACCAGGTGAAGCCGGTGAAGTCGTAGCGCACGGGCTCGTTCAGCGGGACGAGCGACTCCTTCTCCAGCGAGCTCCGGTAGCGGGCGCGCAGGTAGTCCCGGGTGAGCATGACGCTGCCGCCGTCCGGCTGGATCTCGTAGAGCTCGGCCACGAAGTCGGTGTCGGGGACGTCGAGGGCCATCCAGAGCGCGAGCTTCACCTGCCCGGAGACCTCGGTCGCCTCGGTGAACGGCTCGCTGTGGTAGACGGCCCCCGCGCCGAACAGGTTGAGCGCGCTGAACTGGGAGACGAGATAGCCCTTGTCGTTGCTCTGGGTGTCGAGCTCCGCCAATCCCGGACGGGTGTCGAGCGGATCGTAGACGAAGCGGTCGGGCCCGGCGGCGCCCTTGGGGCTGGCGTCCGCCAGATGGCCGGAGTGGAAGACGTCCCCGGCCCGGCCGCCGCCGGAGCTCGAGCCGTCCGAGGTCAGATAGAAGGTGCGCCGCTCGGCGCCGATCGACTCCAGGGAATCGGCGCGCTTCCACTGCTCGTCCGGGCCGGTGACGTAGTAGGCGACCTTCTTCTCCAGGAACTTGGGCCGCGGGCCGTCCTTCATCGTCCAGTCGTACCACTCCTTGTGGAGGGCGTTGAGGTCGAGGACGCTCGCCTCGGCGAAGGTCAGGCCGCTGGTCTCGCGGCGGGGCGTGCGGGTGCCGGCGTGGTCCCAGGGCCCGATGATCAGGTAGTGGCGGTCGCGGGTCTCTTTCGAGGCGTAGCGCTGGTGGGCGCGGTAGTAGGTGAGCGCGCCGGGCTGGTCGCCGTCGAAGTGGCCGGTGATGGTGAGGATGGGCAGGTCGATCCGCGCGTACTGCTCGGGGGTGGGCACCATGGCCTTCCAGTAGCCGTCGTAGGTGGGGTGGGAGACCCAGGTCTGGTACACGGGGCTGGGATTCCCCACGATGCGGTCGAGCTGGCGGAAGGGGAGATGGGCGGTGTACATCTCGCGGTTCTTCTGGCTCCAGAACGAGCCCTCGCCGAACAGCAGGATGTTCTTCGTGTGGCCGCTGGTGAAGCTCAGCCACTGCATGTCGTAGGAGTAGAAGAGGTTTTTGACCATCGGGAAATCGATCCCGGGGGAGACCGCGGCGGCGGGGACGATGGTGACCAGATGGGGCGGGCGCTCCTTGGCGACGGTCCACTGGTCGAATCCGGCGTAGGAGCCGCCCCACATCGCCACCTTGCCGTTGGACCAACTCTGGCGGGCGAGCCACTCGACGGCGTCGTAGCCGTCGTGCGCCTCCTGGGCGAAGGGATCGAACACCCCCGCCGAATCGCCGCGCCCCCGCACGTCCACCAGCGCGTAGACGTAGCCATGGCGGGCGAAATACAGGGCCCGGTCCTGATAGCTGTCGCCGATGTAGGGGGTGAGGGTGAAGATGACCGGGAGCGGCTCTTTCTGTCCCGCCGGCCGGTAGATCGAGGCGGCGAGCTCGACGCCGTCCCGCATGGGGATGCGGACGCCCCACTGGAAATCCACGTCCTGCGGGGTGTCGGCCGCGAACGAGGCCGCGGCCAGGGAGAGGAGGAAGGCGAAGAGCAGCACGGCGGAGCGGCGGGCTTGCAGGGGCACGGGCGTCTCCTTGGGATCGAGGGTCTGGGGGAGGATTGTAGAGCAAGGCCCTGGCTCTCCCGCCCCTGGGACCGCCGGCGTCCCGCCGGCCTTCTAGCTCCGTTTTTCTTTTCAAAAATCAAAAACTGGCTAGAAGGCCGGCGGGACGCCGGCGGTCCCAGGGGGATCGGCCTCACGGCAGGATCACCTCCCCGCTCGTGGTGTTGGCGATCACCTCGCCCGGCCGGTAGAGCCACGGGTGGTAGTGGTTGGTCAGCCAGAGCGGGAGCTGATTGGGCACCCGGCCGTCGTCGCCGCCCGGGATCACCTCCTCGGCCGCGGGGCCGGAGGTCTGGAGGGTGCCCACGAACCGGCGGGCCGGACCGCTGCCGAACATGAAGGAATTGGCGTCCGCCGCCCGGACGTCGTGCGCGGCGGCGTCGACCGTGCCGAAGCCGCCCGTGCGGGCGATCCCCGGCAGGTCCGGCGAGAGGTCCGTGAAGCCGCCGCCCGGCGGGATGTTGAACGGGTCGCCCAGCGGGTGCTTGAAGACGATGCGGTGGAGCTTCCCCCACCGGTAGTCGCTCTGGCTGGTCGAGTGGTTGAAGGCCGGGGCGAAGGCGTCGCCGGCCAGCAGGTTGAGCGCGCTCTGGAGGCTGGTGAGGAGGGCGGTGTCGCGGGCCGCTTCGGGTGTGGGCGTGTCCGACCCGAAGAAATTGACGCCGGAGGAGCCCGGGCCGTCCTCGGTGGGGAAGGCGTCCAGCAGGTAGCGGAGATCCGCGAGCGCCACGTCCCCGGGCGGCAGGAAATTGCCCAGGCCGAGCCGCTGGAGGGTGGCGTCGATGATCTGCCGCACCGCCTGGCCGCGCCAGACGGAGTAGAGGGTGGCCGCCACGCTGTTCGCGATCTCCTGCGAGGAGGGTGTGGGAAGGGCCGCCGGGTCGTCCCCCGGATCGAACCCCTCGGGGATGCCGGTGGGCGTGCTGAAGTTCCAGGTCTGCAGGCGGCTGATCGCCTCGGACACGCGCGGATCGGCGGCGAGGGCCGCCAGCGCGGCGGGCGCGCCTGGGGCTTTGGCGTTGGTGAAGGCGGCGACCAGATAGGGGACCAGGGCCTGCGCGTCCAGGAGCTGGTTGTTCGCCTGGATGCGCTCGAAGTCCTGCATCGAGAAAGTGCCCTTCGCCTTCAGCGTGGCTTCGAGCTGCCGCCGGATCTGGCCGGCGCGGTAGCCGCGGTCATAGCCGATGCCGAGATAGAAGATGCCGCCGTCGTGACGGAGCTGGCCGAGGGGATTGTTGCTATTGCTCGTCCCCACCGGATCGTTGTTGGCGTTGTAGATGTATCCCTGCTGGGGATTGACCGTCTGGGGCATCTCCGCGAAGGGGAGGATCTGGTAGGGGAAGGACGTCTCCACCTGTGGGGGAGGCGTGAGGGTGAGCCACTCGTGCTTCAACGTGTGGGTGCCGTCGCGGATCAGGAACGGCGGGATGCCGCCGTCGGGGGCGTCGAGCGTCTGGAGGTCCTCCCGCAGGGGGAGCTCGCCGCTGGTGAAGTAGGCGATGTTGCCGTCCACGTCCGCGTAGGCGAAGTTCTGCGAGCCGAAGTCGAAGAACTGGAGCCCCTGCTTGAATTCGTCCAGGTTTCCCGCCCGGTTCCAGGTCCGGAAGGCGTCGAGCTCCCGGGTCGGCCCCCAGCCGGTGTACTGGACGCTCAGGCCGATCGGGTTCGCCGGATCGGAGAGATCGACCGCCACGATCGGTCCGTGGTTGCGCCGGGGGACCACCAGGGTGACGCCGCCGTCCAGCGGGCCGATCCCGGCGTTGACGAGGTCGTCCGGCGTGCCGTTGCCCGGCTGATTCATCAGGAAGGTCTGGGGGATGATCGTCAGCGGCTCGGGCTTCCCCTCGAAGGTGGTGGCCACGGGGAGCCCGGACTTGGGATCCAGCACCAGCTTCTCCTGATAGACGTCGGTGACGTCCATCTCATTGGTGGTGGCCCCCCAGCAGACGCGGGTGTTGCAGCCGAGGACGATCCCCGGGATGCCGGGGAAGGTGACGCCGAACGCGTTCATCGCCGGCCGGCCGCTGCCCGAAACGCGGAGCTGGGCCTCGTAGAAGATGCTGGGATTGCTCAGCGAGAGATGGGGATCGTTGGCGAGGATCGGCCGTCCGGAGTCGGTGACCTTGCCGCTCGCCACCCACCAGTTGCTGCCGCGCCCGCTCTGCCGCCGCTCGAGCGCCTCGCGGAGCAGGGGGACCTGGGCCGCCTTCTCGCGATAGCGGGCCGCCAGCGCCGCCGTGCGGGGCGAGAGCAGGAGGCTCCGCGCCGCCGTCTGGATCGTCCGCTTATCCCCAGTCGTGGGGCCGCCGGACCCGCCCGGAGGCTGAGAGGCCGGGAGCGAGTGCGGGGGGTCGAAAGGCGCGGCGCGATAGACGTCCTTGAAGAACAGGATGGTGCCGTCGAAGGTGGTCGGCGAGCCCGCGGCCTGGAAGGCGGCGAGGGCGGTGGTGAGATCGATGTCACTGAGATCGAACGAGAGGCCGAAGGCGAGCCCTTTGGCGATGGTGAGGCTGTCCACCGAGGTCCAGGGGTGGATGCTCGCCCGGGTCAGCTCGAGGGCCGCGTACTCCGGGGGGAGCGGATTCGCCGGATCGAAGATGTAGCTGTTGACGCCGCGGGCATAGGCATCGAGCCAGACCTGGGTCTCCCGGGACATCACGGGGAGCGACGCCTCGGCGGCCCGGCGCAGCCCGAGGGTGCGGAGCTGGACGTCCGAATCGAGCCCTGCCTTGCCCACCAGCTCGGCGAGGGTGCCGCTGAAGGTATGTCGCAGCACGTCCATCTGGAAGAACCGGTCGCGGGCATGGGCCCGGCCGAGGGCATAGAGCACGTCGCGGTCGGTCGATCCGAAGATATGGGGGACGTCGAGGCTGTCCCGGAGAATGCGCACCGGGGCCAGGACGCCGGCCTTGTCCACGGCCTGTGCGGCACTGGCTGGAGGCGCGGCGGACAGAGCCGGAGGGAGCAGCAGGGAGAGGGCCAGGGCGGCGAGCGGGGCGGACAGGGGTCTCCTCACGGGTACTCCTTTCTGCAGAGCCAGCTTAAGGATAGCTGAGAAAGGGGGTGATCGTCCCGTAGGGTGTCAGGACCGGGACCGTTTTTGTCCGCAACCGAAGCCGGTCCTGAGATCGGTTCCCGTCCACCCGAGGATCGAGAGCACGTCACTCCAGGTGATCCCGAGGCTCTCCAACGCTTTCCGAAGTCGCCGATGGCACTGCTCAAGGCGAGTGAAGAGCGGTCGCACCTCAACACCCAGAGTCGAAGCGATCTCGTGGACCTTCAGCCCGTCCTCATACCTCATCTTCAGGATGAGCCTGTCCTCCTCCGGCACGACGCGCAGCGCCTTGGCCAAGGCCGCTTCGACACGCCTCGAAGTGCGCGCGAGGTCCCGATGTCGGACGCGCTCCTCGACCCCGCCGTCGGTCGGGAGCTGATCCAGAATTTCGAAACGCTCCTGTCGCCGCCGTTGCCGCTGTGGTAGACGGCTGGCGAGCGCGATGATCTCCTGGCGGGTCAGGGTACCGCCCGAGCGGGAGCGGAGGATCTCCACGGCGTTTTCCAACGTCTGTCCATCCCGGGACAGGAGCCGGTCGAGCTCGACGGCGGTTTTGCCGAGCTCCCGAACCTCCGCGGTCGGACGCCACTTTCCCCACTTCTGGACGCGGTAGTCCAGGAACAGGCGGTGAAGGACAACCGCGAGGAAGGTCTTGAGCCTGCTCCGTCCCTGAAAGCTGCGCAACCTCGCGTAGTCGTCCTCGATCAGCTTAAGGAGCGCGAAAGAGTGGAAGTCCTCGGCTTCGTCGTGAGAGAGCCGGTGACGGTTGCAGATGCGGCGGATGATCTCGTCTGCCCTTAGGAGATGCCCTTCGAAGACTTCCTGACGGTGCGGCAGGGTCGTCATGCTTTCTCCTCTCGATGGTTGGGGAGGGGAGAGCTCCCTCCTGTCTAAGCCAACGAGCGGGAAGCCGGAACCGAACACCTCGAAGCGGACTTTTGATTGAGACCTGGCGGGGTTCCGGCTATGATGAAGAGAATCTCCGATATGCCTAAGAGCCTTGGCTCAACTCTATCTTCCGCTGCCATGGCATCGGCCCCAGATCTCGCTATGGAATCCTCCGCGCAGCTCCTATTCAGAGCGAAGCAGGGGGATGAGCGGGCGCTGGAGCTCCTCTACCAGCGTTGTCTTACCCCGCTAAAGCAGTGGGCGCGCGGCCGGTTGCCGCGATGGGCGCGGGGCCTGACGGACACGGATGATCTGGTCCAAGACACCCTGCTGCGCTCCTTGCGGGGCGTCGACGCCTTCGATCCGCGCCATAGCGGAGCGTTCCTCGCCTATCTCCGGCAGGGGATCCTCAACCGGATGCGGGACGAGATCCGGCGGGTGCGCCGTCTGCCGGAAGCCGAGAGCACGGCCGGGGAGGTTCCCGATGGCAGACCGAGGAGGCCCTGCTGCACCTCAAGCCGGAGGATCGGGAAGTGATCCTGGCCCGGCTGGAGCTGGGGCTCAGCTATCAGCAAATCGCCCAGTCCCTGGGAAGACCCAGCGCGGACGCGGCGAGAGTGGCCGTCAGCCGCGCCCTGCTGCGACTCGCCCGGGAGATGGCTCATGGATGAGGACCGGCTGCAGGATCTGGCGACCTCCATTGCCGATGGACAGGCCATCGATTGGGAGCGGGTCGAGGAGGAGACGGATGGCGAGGATCAGAGGCGTCTGGTGCGCGCCCTGCGGGAGATCTCGGGGATCGCTGAGGCTCACCAGAGCTGGCACGACTCTCCGGCCTCCCCGGCCGCTCTTGGAGAGCCCGCGCACATGCGATGGGGGAATCTCATCCTGCTGGAGAAGATTGGAGAAGGCTCTTTTGGTGAGGTTTTTCGGGCGCGTGACCCACAACTCGACCGGGAGGTCGCCCTCAAGCTCCTGCGCGAGGAGACCGCCGGCGGCGAAGCGGGCGGCGCGGTTATCGAGGAAGGGCGCCTGCTCGCCCGGGTACGCCACCCCAACGTGGCCACGGTCTATGGTGCCGACCGGCGGGAGGGTCGCGTCGGGCTCTGGATGGAGCTCCTCCACGGCCGGACGCTGAGCTCTCTGATCCGCGAGCAGGGCCCGCTCGGCGCCCGGGAAGCCGTGCTGATCGGGCTCGACCTCTGCCGGGCCCTGGCGGCCGTCCATGCCCAGGGCATCCTGCACCGCGACATCAAGGCGCAGAACGTGATGCGGGAGACGGGCGGCCGGATCGTTCTGATGGACTTCGGGGTCGGCCGGGACCTGCGGAGTGATGTCACCACGGACCACTCTCTTTCCGGCACCCCGCTGTACCTGGCGCCGGAGGTGATCGCGGGGGGCCCTTCCTCGATCCGCTCCGACATCTACAGCCTCGGCGTCCTGCTCTTCTATCTGAC